>JAEZQV010000485.1 GCA_023441125.1 Bacillota bacterium | reverse complement strand
CCTTAACTTCGCGCGAGGGCGGTCAGAATAACCGGGTGCCGATGTGCGGCGTACCCTACCATGCCGCCGACAATTACATCCAGAAACTAATCAATAAAGGTTATAAAGTAGCTATCTGCGAACAAATTGAAGATCCCAAACTGGCTAAAGGCATTGTGCAAAGAGATGTCGTCAAAATAGTTACGCCAGGCACCATTCTGACGGAGGCGTCGTTGCCGGACAAGGCTAACCAGTATTTGGCCCTGCTCTATGAGGAAGAAGAAGAACTGTGTTTAGCGGCTAGTGACATTTCCACCGGCGAGTGCATCTGGGCCCTGTTTACCGGCAGTTCGCGCCTGAATGCCGTGTGCGACCAATTGTACCGTTTGCTGCCGGCCGAGCTGGTACTGGTGGGCAAGCTTGAGGGGTTAGCAACCATTAATAATTTTTTGCAGCAGCGGGTTTCCGGCTGCGCGATTACAAACCTGACGGTACCGGACTTAACTGCTTACCCGGACTTGGTTCAACAGCATTTTTCCGCCGAAGAGCTGCCGGTCAGTGCCACCGCGCAAGGTGCCATTACTTATTTGCTGTACTATCTGCACCATACCTTAAAGACCAATCTTTCCCACGTCAATAAACTGGCCCGAGTGGACACCCAGGACTATTTGATGCTGGACGCTTCGACCCTGCGCAATCTCGAAATAACCCGCAATATGCGCGACGGAGGCCGCAGGGACACCCTGCTGGGCGTACTGGATTTTACCAAGACCGCCATGGGCGGGCGGCTTTTAAAAAAATGGCTGGAAGCCCCGCTGATACATCTGAGCCACATTGCAAAACGGCAGGATGCGATTGCCGATTTAATGGAAAAAGGGGAAGCACGGGAAGCCTTGCGGGAACTCCTGGGAGAAATTTATGATTTTGAACGAATCCTCACCCGGATTGAGGTCGGCAGTGCCAATGCCCGTGATTTGGCCGCTCTGAAAGCTTCGCTGGCAGTATTGCCGGCGGTAAAAACAAAACTTCAGACTTGCCAGGCAGATATGCTGACAGGTATTGGCGACGCAATCAAAACACATGTTGATGTGGCCAATATGATTGAAGCTGCCATTATTGAGAACCCGCCGTTTAGCATCCGCGAAGGCGGCATCATCCGGACCGGTTATGACTTAGAGCTGGATGAGCTAAGAAGTATTGCCCGCGACAGTAAACACTGGATTCAGGACCTGGAGGCCCGGGAAAAAGAACTCACCGGCATTAAATCGCTCAAGGTAGGCTATACTAAAGTTTTTGGTTACTATATAGAAGTAACGCATGCGAATACCGCGGCCGTGCCGCCAAACTATATCCGCAAGCAGACCCTGGTCAATGCGGAACGGTATATTACCCCGGAACTTAAGGAATTTGAAACCAAAGTCCTCGGCGCCCAGGAAAAAATAATTAACATCGAGTACCAGCTCTTTAGCGCCATTCGGGACTACATCAAAGAACGCATCAGCGCCATTCAGCAAACAGCCCGGCAGATTGCCCAGCTGGATGCACTTATTTCCCTGAATGAGGCCGCCATCCGGTACAATTATATCCGGCCCAGCCTGAACCAGAACCGGGAATTGTTAATCAAAGACGGACGGCATCCGGTGGTTGAGCGGCTGCTGACCGGGGAAATGTTTGTGCCGAACGACACCGAACTGAATCATCACAACAGCGAAATCATGATTATAACAGGCCCGAATATGGCTGGCAAATCAACTTATATGCGGCAAGTTGCGCTGCTGGTCATAATGACGCAGATCGGCAGCTTCATTCCGGCCAGGGAAGCGTCTATCAGCCCGGTAGACCGGATTTTTACCCGCGTTGGCGCCAGCGATGATTTGGCTACCGGCCAAAGCACCTTTATGGTCGAAATGACCGAAGCCGCGCAAATCATTAAATATGCCACCGCCAACAGTTTAATTATCCTGGATGAGATCGGGCGGGGGACGAGCACCTTTGACGGCATGAGCATTGCCCGGGCCGTAGTGGAATATATCAAGGACAAAGTCCGGGCCAAGACCTTGTTTGCCACCCATTATCATGAGCTGATTGAGTTAGCCGACTACAGCAAAGTCATCAAGAATTATTCGGTGGCCGTAAAAGAGCGCGGCAATGAAGTTGTCTTTTTGCGCCGGATAATTCCCGGAGGCGCCGATCGAAGCTACGGTATCCATGTTGCCCAGCTTGCAGGCCTGCCCAAGCGGATTATTGACCGGGCCCAGCAAATATTGCAGGAATTGGAACAGAGCAAACCCCAAGCTGTTACCGGCGCAGTCACAGTCCCGCGGGAAAGTGCACCACCCGCGCCGGCTGCTACGGCTATATCGCTGTTTAGCTCAGGGATTGCGGATGAGCTGCTGGCCATTGATATTATGACGCTAACTCCCCTGGAAGCGCTTAATACCTTATACAAACTGCAAAATAAAGCCAGAGAGGAAACCGGTAGGTTATGAGTGAGCAATTTATTCACATCTTAGACGAGAACACCGCCAATAAGATCGCTGCCGGTGAAGTAGTAGAGCGGCCGGCCGCTGTTGTGAAAGAACTTATTGAAAATGCCATTGACGCCGGCAGCAAAACGGTTGAAATTGAAATCACCGATGGCGGGATTCAATTTTTACGGGTGACCGATGATGGCCGCGGCATGGACTATAATGATGCCCAACTGGCTGTTAAACGGCATGCCACCAGTAAAATCCGCACCGCTGAGGATTTAACGGCCATTGAGTCGTTAGGTTTCCGGGGGGAAGCCCTGCCCAGTATTGCCGCCGTATCCAAATTTACGCTTACGACCCGTTTGCATACCGATGCTTTGGCAACTTATATAGAAATTAACGGCGGAGTTGTGGCGGAAGTGCGCGAGGCCGGGGCCGGTTGCGGCACAACCGTTACCGTAACCGATTTGTTTTATAATACGCCGGCGCGGCGGAAGTTTTTAAAAACGCCCGCCGCTGAAAGCGGCCATATCAATGACATTGTTATGAAACTGGCCATGTCTCATCCCCAGATAGCCTTTCGCCTGATCAGCAATAACCGGCTGGTTTTGTCCACCGGCGGCAGCGGTCAGTTGGTAAATACCATTGCCGATATCTACGGACATAAGATCGTGCCGGACCTGCTGCCGCTGGCGTACAGCCTGGAGGGCATCACGGTTTCCGGTTACGTGGCTAAGCCGGTACTTTTAAAAAGCAGCCGTCAGTGGCAAACTTTTATCGTAAATAACCGGGTGGTTAACAGCCGGATGTTAGCAAAATCACTGGATAATGCCTATTTTTCCCTGCTGCCGAAAAATGGCTATCCGCTGGCGGTGATTAACTTGCAACTGCCGTTAGATACGATTGATGTTAATGTCCATCCCCAAAAAAAAGAGGTCAAATTCAGTGATGACCAAAAACTATACCGCATAGTCTATAAAGCCGTATCTTCCACCCTGACAACTCCCGCTAGTGTACCGTCCGCCACTCCGGCCGGGGCAACGCCGCAGACAGAAGCGGCGTTTACCCCTTCAGCCGCTGTTCCTGCGCCAGCGTACAGTCCGCAACATAGTAGCGCTGTGCCCAGCCATTTCCGGCCTCACGCCGCTGCGGCGGCTTCTGAGCCGAAGATGCCGTCACTCTGGCGGGAGGAAACGGTTTCCTTTGCTGAAGTAAGAAAAGCAATAGCGCAGGAAGAGCAGTTAACTGCCTGCGGCGCTGACAGCACTGCAGAATCGGCTTGCGAACTGTATCCGTTAGGACAGATTCAAGCTTGCTATATTGTGGCCCAAGGCCAGGATGGTCTCTATATCATTGATCAGCATGCCGCGCATGAGCGGATATTATATGACCGTATGAGCCGTTCTAAAGGCCGCGTGCCGGTACAGCAGCTGTTGGTGGCGCAGTATCTTGAATTCACGGCTGATGATTGTCACAGTATCATTGAACATCAAGCTACTTTTGATAACCTGGGCTTTACGCTTGAACAGGTTGGGCCGGGCACTATGCGGCTTTTGGAAATGCCGGCCGACATCCCGCTGGCGGACGCCGAACCGGTGCTGCGTCAGATTCTAAAGCTCATTGCCGACATGCATAGCCCTACGCCGCAGGAATTAAGGCATGCTTACCTGCAAATGGCAGCCTGCCGCAGCGCTATTAAAGCCGGTGAGCCGCTCAATATGCGTCAAATCCAGGCGTTGCTCAATGAACTTTATACAACGGATCTGCCCTATACATGCCCCCATGGCCGGCCTACGATTGTAAGGTTTGATGCGGCTGATTTGGCTAAAATGTTTAAACGTACATAGGTGATAATATGGATTCAATAGTGACTACCGTCCAGCATCCTGCGGCCGATGTTATCCAAATGGCCCAAGAACTGGCAGCAAAACTTGCTGTCCCGTATGTCGAGCGCAACCGGCAATCGATAGCCGCGTTAAAGGAAAAATACCGGGTAAGCAATCTGCTGGTTGCTGCCGCCGCCGGGCCCACCGTCCATACGGCGACCGGTGAATACTTTTTTCACTTAAGTATGGCGGAATTGCGCATAAAAAACCTAATAAATGGAAAACATGACCATATGGTAGCCGCCATGGGACTGAATACGGGGATGTCGGTTCTGGACTGCACACTGGGCCTGGCGACTGACGCCATTGTCGCCAGTTTTATTGTTGGTGAAGCGGGATTCGTTGTCGGCCTGGAAAGCCAGCCAATCATCGCGTTAATAACTGAATATGGGTTACAGCATTTTGCACCCGATCCCCTGCCGGCCGAATATGACATCATAAGCGCTTTGCGCCGGATCAGAGTAAAGAACACGGACTATTATGAGCACTTGGCAGTACTGCCTGCCGCCAGCTTTGATATCGTTTTCTTTGATCCCATGTTTCGTAATCCTATTCAAACCAGTTCTAATTTTAAGCCGATCAGAAGTCTGGCCGATCCGCGGCAGGTTACTGTTGCGGCTATTCAGCAGGCATGCCGGGTGGCAAAACAACGCGTTGTTGTGAAAGAGGCAGCTAACAGTGATGAATTCTCGCGCCTGGGGATTGCTAACATCGTTGGTGGTAAATACAGCAGTGTAAAATATGGTATCATTGATTGCTCAGCCCAGGCAGCCGGAGGCCGGTTATGGAACGTTTAATTGTAATTATCGGACCTACTGCCGTTGGGAAAACCAAGGTGAGCATTGATCTGGCGAAAAAATTGAACACCCAGATCATCTCCGGCGATTCTATGCTGGTGTACCGGGGCCTCGATATTGGCACCGCCAAGCCCAGCCTGTACGAACGTGACGGGGTACTACACCATCTCATAGACGTGCTGGAGCCTGTTGACGAGTTTAATGTGGTTGATTTCCAAAAGCAAGCGCGAAATTTAATTACCCAGATCAACAATACCGGCCATATTCCCATCCTGGCCGGCGGGACCGGTCTCTATGTCCGGGCTTTGCTGGAAGGCTACCGGTTCAACGCAGCCCCCAGCGATGAAAACCTACGCCATAAGCTGGCGGCACTGGCCGGCCAGCATGGCAACGAATACCTGCATAGCATCCTGGCCGAGCTCCAGCCTGAGACCGCGGCCCGACTGCATCCCAATGACCAGCGACGCATTATCAGGGCGCTGGAAGTATACTATTTGAGCGGGGACACCGTTTCGCAGGAGA
The DNA here is from genome assembly GCA_023441125.1 of Bacillota bacterium. The sequence goes on along the minus strand of JAEZQV010000485.1, from coordinate 10,512 downwards.
AACTGGCAACCCATGCGCTGCAATACGATGCTGTGGTAATTGGCTTGACTATGGATAGGGCCCTGTTATATGCCAGGATTAATAAACGGGTTGACAGGATGCTCGAACAAGGTTTAATTGCTGAAGTAGCCGGTCTCCTTCAGCAGGGGGTGCCGCCCGATTGTCAGGCGATGCGCGGCATAGGCTATAAAGAAATCGTTGACTATCTGGTCAATAACCAGGATTTGGCCGTTGCTATTGACCATGTAAAACAGGCCACCCGCAATTTTGCCAAGCGTCAATTGACATTTTATCGGCGCATGCCGTATATAGAATGGTTTAATGTGGATGAAGTCGATGATTATAATAATTTATTGGAAACTATTTACAAGTATGTTGCAGGAAAGTTTTGTGTAAGGTAAAATAGAAAAGAGTATATCATCAATACGGAGGGGTTTCATTTGACTAATAAGGTCATTAATCTGCAAGACAGTTTTTTAAATCAAGTACGCAAAGAAAACGTGCCCGTAATCATATATCTGGTAAACGGATTTCAATTACGCGGATCTGTGAGAGGCTTTGACAACTTCACAGTGATCATCGAAAATGAAGGCAAGCAGCAATTGGTTTATAAGCATGCCATATCCACCGTAACGCCATTTCGTCCCCTGGCCGCCAACCTGCACGAAAAGCGGGAAGAAGCCGCAAAAACCGATAAATAGCCGTGTCTTGCAGTACTCCAGGTTGATGCCTGGAGTACTTTTTTGCCTAAATAAAATAAACCTGGCACAATAAGTTCTGCCGTCCGCTGGAGAAAGTGATGAAATGTATTCTTTGGCCGGGGGTGAGGAACAACACTTTGCCAAGAGGCCATTGACTGTATGGTGAAACACTGTGGAAGCTTCACGGTTCTTCTTTGATGGGAGCCTGGCGCGTAAAGAAATAGGTCAGGGGAACAAAAAACAGATACAGCGCGTACGGAATAAAGCCCGCATCCGCAGACAGCGCGGCAGCCGGAACGGCGCCGGCAATATTCCAGGGAATCAGGGCCGAAATAACAATCACAGTGTTTTCCAGATCAAGCGCCAGACGGTAGCGGTTCAGGCGCTTGTTCTCATAGGCTCCCTGTATGAGCTGATGGGTCAGCATGACCGCCAGAGTCTGGTTGCAGCCGAACGCAGCGGTGGCGAAGCTGGTAACCACAGTCCCGGCATAAAGGCCGGCTTGCCGGCTGATTAGCCCGTAAGCCAGCTCAATGTCCCGGAGCAGGCCCGTGCCTGCGAAAAGACCGGAAAATGCGGATGAAATCAGTACGATCAGCGACACCGGCACCATGGACAAGAGTCCGCCGCCCTGGATAACCGCCGACAAAGGACCGGGCTGGTCCAGCCGGTAGCCGGTTGCGATATACCCCAACAGCTCCGCCAGACTCACCTGCTGAATCAATAAGGCAATTGCCATTGCGACCAGACTGCTGAGGCCCATGGATATTTTCACATCGATTCGTGCTGCTGCCAGCGCCAGGATCAGGACCGCCGGCACCAGTACTACCGGATTGAGATTGAACGACTGCGGTATCGCGGCGACGATCGGGTTATTCCCGCCAATCAGCGGATGGTTCAATGAGAAAAACGCATAGCCGGCACAAGCCAACAGGAAAGGCAGAACAGAGGTTTTCAACATGTTTTCCAGGTTCAGATACAGGCGGGTCCGGGTTAGAACCGCCACCAGATTGGCACTGGAGGACATGGGCGAACATCTGTCGCCCAAATATGCTCCCGCAATGATCGCCCCGGCCGCCACATTGACGTCCACATGCCCGCTTTTGGCCAGAACCATGAGGATTACTCCCATGGTGCCGACAGTGCCAAAGGCAGTGCCCAGCAGAATGGACATCATGGAACTCAGGATAAAAGCGGACAGCACAAAAAACTGTTCGCTCAAATAAGCGATGCCATGGTAAACGATAAAGGGAATAGTTCCGCAGGCGCGCCACACCGCGGTAATGATGCCGATCAGAACGAAAATCCAAATTACGACCAGAGACTGTTGGGAACCCTTAAGCAGCATCGAAAACAGGCAGGGCAATGAATAGCCCCGAAAAAAAGCCAACAGAACAAAACCGGCCAGTCCCACAAGCAGCGGGTACAGGATTGAAATTTTTATGTAAAGACTGAACAGCAGTGAACAGAAAAAGAATACAAACATCACTATCGAAGCCACCAAATCACCTTCTCATTCAACATGAACATTTCTATTTTAATTTCCTCCTCATAATATTTTGCTCTTGATTAAAGTATAGTCCCGGTATATTGCGCTGTGAAATTGGCAATAGTTATTGCAGCAATAAGCTTTTCTTAGCAAGCAGCTTCACATCGCCCGGCAGGAAGATGCAGCTGAAATTTAGAAGAGTATAATAATTACGGCATCAATCATAGTTTGGCGAGGGCAAAACTGACAGGCTAATGGACAAGGCGGTGAAATATGGACATTCAGTTTTTCCAAACTTTTTTAATGGTCGCAAAACTTGGCAACATGACCCAAGCGGCAGAACAATTGAACTTTACTCAGCCAGCGATTACGGGTCAGATCCGCGCTTTAGAGCAGGATTTTGGCGTTATGCTATTTGACCGAGTCGGGAAAAAACTGTTCATTACTGATGCCGGACGGGAATTGATTGATTACGCGGACAAGCTATTGACGACCTATGATGCAGCGCAAAAGGCATTAAGCGCTCATCCGGGGAATATTAAAATTGGCATTTCGACAACCACGGTCAATTATATTCTGGCGCCCTATCTCCAGACGTTTCAACAACAGATGCCCCAATGCTCAGTGACCATGGAAATGTGCTCTCATGCCGCCACCGTTCCCAAAGGCATTGCAGACAATCGTTTTGATTTGGGCATTATTCAAAAAGAACTGTCCTTGCATTACCTCACTGGCTTTGAAGTGTTCAAAGAGCAATTGGTTTGGGTCGTACAGCCGCAGGTGGCTGAAAAATTCAATCACAGCACGGACATCTTGGACTATCCGCTGTTGGGCTATAAAGTAGGCGGATTGTTTCGCACGTTATATGAAAAAATACTTGGCCGCAAAAAAAATGAACCGTCCATCGTCTACAACGATGCGGAAGCGATGAAAAACTCCATTTTGCAGGGACTGGGATGTGGCGCCTTGCCGCTAAATATGGTCAAAAAACTGCTTGCCGACGGCTCGTTGCTTGAGTTTGCGAATGTGCCACGCCCGGAGTTCAGTGTCTGGGTCGTATATCACAAGGAGAAGAAATTATCGCGCGCTGCAATGAAGCTCATTACTATTCTGAAGGGCGAAGATGGCAGCACGGCAGAGTAGGGTATGCTGCAGCATAGCGGGAAGGTTTTCCGTGGCAGCAGGCGGGCTATAACTGAGATATGCAATTGGTAATTATTACAGTTGTCCGCAGGTAATGCGCCGGTTTGTAAAAAAAACTAATTTTGTGATTAAGATCATTGGAACAATAACTTGGATTTAGTATACTGGAATTAAAAATAGTAAAGGAGAGAAATTGTATGAGCTTCAGTATAAATGCGAATGTAAAATTGGTAGGGAAGATAGACTGGGAATTAAAAAAGTTCCATGGAGAGGAATATTCAACACATAAAGGCTCTACATATAATTCTTATCTGATCAGAGATAAAAAGACAGTATTGATTGACACCGTATGGATGCCCTTTGCCCATGAATTTGTAGCCAATCTAAAAAATGAAATTAAGTTAGAAGATATTGATTATATAATTATCAATCACGGTGAGGTCGATCATAGTGGGGCATTGCCAGAGTTGATGAGATATATACCGGATACCCCCATCTATTGCACCGCTAATGCTGTAAAATCGCTTACGGGTCAATACCACCAGGATTGGAATTTCCATGTAGTAAAAACAGGTGACAGATTAAACCTGGGGTCCAAGGAGATCATTTTCGTGGAAGCTCCGATGCTTCACTGGCCTGATAGTATGATGTGTTACCTAACCGAAGATAACATTCTATTTAGTAATGATGCTTTTGGTCAGCATTATGCTTCTGAGTATATCTTCAATGACTTAGTGGATCAAGATGAACTGTACAAGGAATGCATTAAATACTATGCCAATATACTTACCCCGTTTAGCCGTTTAGTAGATAAGAAAATCAAAGAGGTTGTAGGCTTCAATCTACCCGTTGACATGATTTGTCCATCACATGGAGTTATCTGGCGAGATAATCCTCTGCAAATTGTAAATAAATATACTCAGTGGGCGGCTGATTATCAAGAAAACCAAATTGCCATTCTTTATGATACCATGTGGGATGGTACCAAGAAAATGGCTGAGGCAATCGCAGCGGGTATTAAAATGAACGATGAAACTGTAGATATTAAGCTTTTCAATACTGCCCGCCGCGATAAAAACGATATAATCACCGAAGTATTCAAGTCCAAGGCAATACTTGTCGGCTCGCCAACTGTCTGTAAAGGTATTCTTTCTTCCATGGCAGGCATTTTGGAAGAAATAAAGGGGCTTTCCTTTAAAAATAAAAAAGCTGCTTCCTTTGGAACGTATGGTTGGAGTGGTGAGTCGGTCAAGGTTTTGCTTGAGATGCTAAATAAAGCTGGCTTTAGTGTGGTTAATGACGGTTTAAAAGTAATGTGGAATCCAGATGAAAAAAATATAGCAGAATGTATGGAGTTTGGCAGCAATTTTGCCGAAGAAACCAAGTTGAAATAATTTTTTTGGTCTACCAGAAGTTATAAATAAATTCTGCGGACATAGAACGACTAGGGCTTCTGCTGTCGTCCTACAGGACTTGGCACAAGCCGTGTTTTCTTTACAAAAAATTTCGCTTTAAGTTTTCTATAAACAGGAATCAGGACTACAGTTGTCGCTGTAGTCCTGATTCTTATTTGGGCCTAATTAAGTTCCTCAATAAATTATTAATATGTGATCGATTTACTGTGAGATAAGTACTTCGCCAGCCTTAGTCAAATCATATCCCCCGAGTTTCTCCACTTCACTTTGAAATGCTTTGGATGACAAAATGGTTATGATTGCATCGGCCCGTTGATCACATTCTGCGAAATTTAGAATTATGTCATACTGCTCTTGTGCTATCGGTATAAAAGTTAATCCTAAAGCCTGGGCTGCAGCCCGAATGCCCATACCTGCATCAGCAACCCCGCCGGCAATGGAGGCGGCTACGGCCATATGGGTGGCCACTTCCTGTCTATAGCCGGTAATTTGTTCATTTTTTATTCCTAAGCAAGATAACTGATAATCCAGTAACATCCGAGTACCGGAGCCGCGTTGCCGATTGACAAAATGCACACCGTCTCCGGCAAGATCGGTCAGGCCGGTAATGTTCTTGGGATTGCCCGCGGCAACGAGCAGCCCTTGTTCCCGCTGTGCTAAGTGCACCAATTTCCAGCCTTTTTTGCCGGCGAGATATTTGGACAAATAGGATAGGTTATATTGGCCTGTTTTTTCATCGAGCAGGTGTATTCCTGCTATATGCGCTTCATTGTTGCGAATGGCGATAATTCCTCCCATGCTGCCCACGTTCGCACAGGAAAGTTTTTGCGAATAGAGACGATTCAAAAAGACGCCTACTATTTCTAAGGCCAAATCATGACTGCCGATACTGAGAAGTGTATCTTCAACCTGGCGACCATTAAGCAGCGATACAGAAACTTCTGCTCCCGCTGAAAAGCCACTGCTGGAATGCGGTATAGTCACGAGCCCCTGAGCCTTAGTCAGGCTGGAAATAATCCCTGCGCCGCGCCCTAAAGGGACCGCCACCAGCCGGCCCTGCACATTGCCGAGAGAAACCCTTAGATATTCTTCGACGCCGAGCGGAGAGAATGTCTGTTTGGATAAAATGGCTTGTGTTTTTTGCGCTGCGGGTGAGGCCCGTTTTTGCCGTGCCAATAGGACATCCCGCACAAATAATTCGGCGGTAAGCATGGCCGAAACCGGATATCCCGGCAGGGCAATGACCGGTTTTCCGCGACAGATTGCCAATGCGACCGGTTTACCCGGTTTTATCGCCACCCCATGTAATAATACTTCACCTAATTTTGACAATACGTCTGTTGTAAAGTCGGCCGTTCCCGCTGATGTACCGGCATTTGTCAATACCATATCATAGTTTTCCAGGCAATTAGCTATGGCTGCCGACAAACGGGCTTCATCATCAGCCACAATCTCATGTTGGTACGGGATTCCTCCCCAATCCGTCACCGCGGCACTCAGCATATGGGAATTAACGTCTAAGATTGCTCCGGGTTTTAATTCCTGACTTGTTGCGACTAATTCCGAGCCAGTTGGAATAATAGCAACCCGGGGTTTGGCCACAACCGGTATCGTATCAAGTCCGGCAGCAAGTGCTGCCGCTATAGCGGGCGGAGTCATTACCTGCTGCTCAGGCAAGACCATCTCGTTGGCGACAATATCTTCGCCAATCACACGGACATGCTGCCAGGGTACGGCAGCAGCCATTATTTCCACCTGAGAGCCACTGAGCAAAATGTCTTCTGTCATAATCACCGCGTCGGTTCCTGGCGGCAATAATTCCCCGGTATTAACGATATAACAGTCTGACGGCGTGAAAGGCTGTCCTTTCTCTAAAAGGCTTAGCTGTTTCATCTCAGTCTCAGATACGCCAAAAGTGTCCTGAGCGCGCACAGCAATGCCATCCATGGCCGCTCCGTTGTAATGGGGTACCGACTGCTTGGCATACACACAGGCGGCCGTGACTCTGCCCAGGGTTTGCGTCACTGCAATTTCTTCTGCCGGCAGGTTAGCAAAGTAGCCGCACGCAACTAATTTTTCCCACCAAAGCTGCTGTGCGGCCTGCCTGGGACTACAATCCAAATAAGCATTTACTTTATGCACAAGACTTCGCTCCAGTCATTAAGGTAATAATTCCACTTCAACCCAATCTTCACGATACAGACCGCTTTTCATAGCCGTAATATGGATAATCCCGTCGGCCTGCAAGTAAGTGCTGATTAAACCTGACTTGCCGAATATAGGCTCAGCCCAATAATTTCCGTCCAGCCGCCGCAGCTTTACCCGGACAAAATCATCCCGGCCCGGTGCTGAAGCGACATTCCTGGTAATCTGCGCCATGATACGGCGAGGCGGCTCCAAGCAAGGCTGCCCCAGCAATGCTGCTACAAGTGGCTTAATCAACACATGACAGATGGTCATGGCAGATACCGGATGGCCGGGGAGGCCAAACACCGGGATTTTTCCTACCATCCCAAAAATCGTTGGCTTGCCCGGTTTTATGGTAATGCCATGAAAAAGAACTGAATTATCTTCAACATAGGATTGCAGAACGCGTACCGTATGATCACGGGTACCTACGGAACTGCCGCCGGAAATAATCACCAACTGGCTTGTAGCAAGTGCTTCGTTCAACACTTGCCTGAGCGTGTCATAGTTGTCCGGAACAATGCCGGCACGCTTCACGCTACACCCCAGCTGTTCAAGCATGGCAGCCAGAGCATACGAGTTTATATCGCGTATTTGACCTTCCGCTACAATTTCTGTCCCAACATCGACCAACTCGTCCCCAGTGGAAATGATGGCCACATGTGGTCTTTGACTCACGGGCAGGTGACTATAGCCGCAGGCTGCAAGGGCGCCAATGACTTGCGGTGAAATGACATGTCCCCGGCGGACGATAATATCGCCGGTCGCGAAATCCTCGCCTTTGGCTATGACATTTTCGCCAGGTGCCGCAGCTTTTGCAATTAGCACAGAATGCTTATCCGGAACCTCTGTGTATTCGAGCATGACAACCGCGTCGGTTCCCGGCGGCAGTTTCCCGCCGGTGGGGATAGCAACCGCCTGGCCGGTCTCGACAGTTAATCCGTTGGGCTGACCCATCAAAACTTCGCCTGTCAAAGCCAATAATGCCGGAATCCCTTCCGTCGCGCCAAATGTATCGGCACTGTTGATGGCAAATCCGTCGACAGTGGACCGGCTAAAGGCCGGTAAAGCTTCTTTGGCTGTAATGTCGACAGCGGCGGTTCTGCCTAAACAGTTAGCCAACGGTACTTTTTCCGCTGTAATGGCCTGCTCTGATACATGATTCATGACAAGAGCAAAGGCTTCCTGCAGTGATACACAATGATTAAATTCCATGCTTTTGCCCCTGGGGCACACCAAAACAGCCCAACTGGCACCGGGAAATCTTAATACCCTTATCGTTGGCCGCCAACCCCACGATACGCCCGCTAACACCCAATTGTTCGGCTAAAGCTAAAGCCTGGGGACAGGACACTGTTCCATCTTGTGCTATAGCCAGTAACTTTCTTGCTATCATTTCATAAATTTCAACTGTGAGTAGATCTTTGGTTTCGATTTTATTCGATTCTTTCTCCATGAACGAATTCTTCCCCCTATAACGAGTTTAGCATGCTACACAGGGCGGCAACTTCACTTTCAGCATCCTATAAGAAAGCGTGGACGCAGTTAATAGCAATATTTTCATTTGCCAGACCTTATGCTTCACCAGGCAGCTTATAGTCACGACCTTCAATATTGCAGCCAGTGGCTGAAGGTTCATTTATTGCATTGGCTATTTGGCGAATTGTAAGAGGAATATTGGTTTTTGATAAAAAGACGATCCGTTTTCCGTATTGACGAACGATTTTAATCATCTTGTAAAAGCAATCATGACTAAATTTACAACGGACATTAGCAAGAACAATATCGGCATGGATAATCAGCGCTTCGTCAAAATTGGTTGCATCGCCATTAAGATAGGTAAAATGAGGCAGCCTGCTTTTTAATTTTGCCTGCCAGTTCTCAGTTCCGCCAATCACCAGAGCATCCACATTTTTCAGGGATTGTAACGCAGACTCAATAGTATAGGAACGATGGAATGCAGGCGTAATAGTATTGATTGATAGTGCCTTGATATTGTCAACTTTATCGTGACCTGCGTTTAGTTGCGCCAGATTTGCCTTAAGTTGCTCGTTTTCTTTGGTTAACGAATTAATAATAAACATTTGTTGCAGAAACAATCGGTTGGTTTCTTCCTCTTTTACGGCGAGTAATGTGGTTTTGGCCTTTAATTCTAAGCTAATTCTATTAAGCGCCAATTTGTGGTTTTCGAGTTGATTTTTTAGATTATCCACTTCGGTTGACAAATGAGCAGCATTTTGTTCGAAGTAATATTTTTTGGCTTTTTTATACTCCCGTATAAAATCAAGCAGGTTTAAGCCCAACATCACGAATTCAGCACAATCCAGTTCCATTTCTTCCTTGCTTTTTTCCTGATAGCCGGAGCGGAATGCCTCGGCAGCCATCTTTACGATATATAAGCGGCATAATAGTTCCACGTCCCGCTCTTTGGCCTGAGTTATTATTCTTAGTGAAAGTAGCGAGATACCTTCTTCCAAGGATAGGTAAGCATTACAGTGGGCCAACCCTTCCAGTAAGCGGTCGTTACACCATGGATCACAATAATTATTAAATACTTTCTGATAGATTACATTCTTTAGATACTGAGCCGATTTTTTAACCGTGGGTTTATTAAGGCGATTTTTTAATAATTTGATTTCGTTAGTGTTATTTAAACCGCTACTAAGTATTTGAATAAAAGATAGGGAAGTACTATCGGATACAATGACTTTTTTCCCAGAAGCGCATGCCATAAATAGCGCAAATTTTATAGAAGCGTGAAACGGTAAATCAAGATTGGGGTATACTGCGACAAAAGCATTAATGTATCTCGTTGCAGCACCGGCTATCAAATTCTGACTCTGCTTATGGTTGGCTGGTTTGGCGTAATACTTTGGTTTACTTACTTCGAACAGATCAACTACATCGCAGTTGGCAATATAGTAATACAATTCATGCCAACGTTTAATCATAATAGCAATTGTTTCTGTAAATAAAGGTGAATCACAGCCAGCTTCTATTGCTGCCAGTAATAGTCCTGAATATTTTGCAGCATATATTTGACGATCGATATTGCCGCTTGTGAATAAGGGATGATTGGCATAGGGGGAAAGCGTCGCAAGACGCTGAAAGCGTGGTCTGTCTGTTTCAAAAAGCCAGTCAATTTCCTTATAAGCTGACTCAGTATCGGCAGCAAGTTGAATAAAAAGCAACAAAGTATCTACTGACATTCCCTGGATTACTAACGTAAAATCTGCAAGCTTCATAATAACAGGACCCTCCTTGAAAATTAAAATTGCCAACTTTCCTGGAAAAGGATTGGCAATTTTATTCAAAGAAGGCGGTTTATCCAACACAAAATAGACGCATAAGATTGCGCCGCCAAAAAAATTGCACTCCTTTCCAAAAAAATACGGGAAGCATAGCAGTTTCCCGCTATACCGATCGGCCGAGCACCATGCCATTAAGGTTTAGGTAAAATCGGCTAAGGAGCCTATATTTACTTAAAGGCAAAATTACGTAAATAGGTATGTATTGGAGAAGAATAATTAATATGACTAAATATAAACAAAATTAAAATCTTATCTTGTTTGTTTAT
>JAEZQV010000467.1 GCA_023441125.1 Bacillota bacterium | reverse complement strand
ATATTGCTGTAAATCCCAAGAATGTAACCGGTGTTGCCTTTATGGGCAGCCAGTATGAAATTCCTTTTGTCAATATGGACATTCAGTAACGATTAAGATTAGAGGTAAGCCGTATGTCTGATTATATTGCCAAAAGACTGCTGAGTCTGATACCTGTACTGGTAGGCATTTCCCTTATTACCTTTCTCATTTTGCGCCTTACGCCGGGTGATCCGGCGGAGGCGTATCTGCGATTATCGCAGATACCGCCGACAGAAAGCGCGGTGGCGGCGGCCCGGGCAGAGCTCGGCCTGGACCGCCCGCTGCCTGTTCAGTACGGGGATTGGCTGGTGAAGGCATTAACACTGGATTTCGGCAAGTCTTATGCGACCCACAGACCTGTTTGGGATGAAATGATGCTCTTGATACCGGCCACAGTGGAACTGGCCGGTGTTTCACTTGTTATTACCCTGTTGCTTAGTTTGCCTATGGGGATTTTTTCCGCCCTCTATAAAGACGGCTGGTTCGATAACTTATGCCGTTTGCTGGCCTTTACCAGCGCGGCTATGCCTAATTTCTGGCTGGGATTCATGCTGATGTATTTTTTTGCCCTGAAGCTGGACCTGCTGCCTACTTTGGGGCGGGGTTCCTGGGAAAATTTTGTTTTACCGGCGTTAACCCTGTCCTTTAGTTATATTGCTACTTACATTCGGCTGCTCAGGACCAGTATGCTGGAGAATATCGACCAGCCCTTTGTTTTGTATGCCAGAGCAAGAGGATTAAAAGAGAGCTGGATTATCGGCCGGCATGTGCTGAAAAATGCCCTGCTGCCGGTGGTAACGGCACTGGGCATGAGTATCGGCTATTTACTGTCCGGATCGGTGATTGTAGAGAGCGTGTTTGCCTGGCCGGGAGTCGGCCGGTTTTGCGTGTCGGCTATCTTAAACCGGGATTATCCGGTAGTGCAGTGTTTTGTTCTTTTAATGGCGGTCGTATTTGTTGTCGCCAATCTGCTGGTGGATATCGCCTATGCGTGGCTTGATCCGCGCATCCGCCTGAAAGGGGAGTCTTCATGAAAGCGATGTCCCGGGCTGACGTAAACAGATTGGCTATCAGGCGCACGCTGGTAACCCTTGGTGTCGCGATGATCCTGTTTAATATCCTGTTAGCAGTTTTTGCACCGCTTTTGGCGCCGCATGATCCCAATGATGTTTCCTTAGAACGGAAGTTAATGCCGCCTGATGGCAGCTATCCCCTTGGCACAGATCATTTGGGCCGCTGCATTCTGTCCCGCCTTATCTATGGTGCCAGAATATCTCTGGGAGCAGCCTTTGCCGTTATGTCGGTAACGCTGGCCGTCAGCACCGTGGTGGGGGCAATAGCCGGTTTTGCCGGCGGCAGGATAGATGCTGTTATTATGCGGATCTGTGATATATTTCTGGCATTTCCCAGTCTTATCCTGGCTTTGGCCTTAGTAGGAGTGCTGGGACCGGGCCTGCCAAATGTGGTGCTGGCCCTGGCTTTGTCCCAGTGGGCCTGGTATGCCCGCATGATCCGGGGCATGGTGCTCAGCCTGAAGGAAAGAAATTATGTTCTGGCGGCCAAAGTGGCCGGAACCCGGCCGGCCACTATCATTACCAGACACATTTTACCTAACATTCTGCCGCAGATTGCCGTGCTGGCCACGCTGGATGTCGGCTGGGTTATCCTCCATATCGCCGGGATGTCCTTTTTAGGACTGGGAATTCAGCCGCCCACGCCCGAGTGGGGCGCCATGATCAATGACGGACGGCAGTTTCTGCGGGGCTATCCGTCACTGATGGCTTACCCGGGAATCATGATTTTGAGTGTTGTGATGGCTTTTAATCTGCTGGGAGATGCCTTGCGGGACATGGTTGACCCCAAGCGAAACGGCTAACTGAGAAAGGGTGGAAGTATCATGAAGCAGCCGCTGCTGGCGGTGGAAAATCTGGAGGTTGCTGTCAGGCAGCAGGATCAGCTGCTGCCTGTCATACGCAAACTTACCTTTCAGATCGCTAAAGGAGAAATATTTGGACTGGTTGGTGAGAGTGGCTGCGGCAAAACTATGACCTGTCTGGCAATTTTAAATTTATTGCCGGCAGGTATTGTTAAGGCAGGCGGGGAAATCCGCCTGTCCGGGAAAAGCTTAAGCGGCCTTTCCCCTGGCCGGTGGCGGGAGCTGCGGGGTGACAGAATGGCGCTCATCATGCAGAACCCTATGAGTGCTTTTGATGCCATTCGTACTATTGGCGACCATTTTATTGAAACTTTGCTGGCCCATGGAAAAACAGATGCCCGGACTGCCCGGGCAACTGCTGCAGAATATCTGACCCGAGTAGGTCTGCCGGATGCCAGGTTACTGCTTTCCCAATATCCGTTTGAATTAAGCGGCGGCATGCTGCAGCGGATTACGGTGGCTATCGCCCTGGCCCAACAGCCTGATCTGATTATTGCCGATGAACCGACTACGGCCCTGGATGCCACATCGCAGGTTCACATTCTGGATTTATTGGCTGACGTGCGGCGGGAATTTGGCACCAGTATTCTGCTTATCTCCCATGATCTGGGGGTAATTGCCCGTTTGGCGGATTCGGTAGCTGTCATGCAGGGCGGTCAAATTGTGGAACAGGCGCCGGCGGCCGAACTGTTTGCCCGGCCGCGTCATGAGTACACGCAGCAGCTGCTGAATGCGCGCCGCAGTATCACTTTACCACACAAACGGAGGGGCGCCGATGGCAGCAGTACAAATGCTTCTTGAACTACGGGGTGTAAATAAGCATTTTCATGGCGGCGGTATTTTTAAGCAGGGCAGGAAAGTGCAGGCCACCCGGGACGTATCCCTGTCGTTGGCGGCCGGCGAGTGCCTGGGACTTGTCGGCGAAAGCGGCTCAGGCAAGAGTACTCTGGGCCGGATTATTCTTGGCATTGAGCAGCCGGAAACCGGCGAGGTGCTTTTTCAGGGTGTCGATTTGTACGGCCAGGATAAAGCCGCTGCCCGGGCTGTCCGGCGCAATTTGCAGGTGGTGTTTCAGGACTGTTTCAGCTCGGTGAATCCCCGCCTGACAGCCGGCGAGAGCATTGCCGAGCCGCTAAAAAATTTTACCGGGTTAAGCTGCCGGGAACAGCTGCGGTCAATTGGCGAACTGCTGGAGCTTGTGGGGCTTCGCCCCGAAGACGCCGCCAAGTATCCGCATCAGTTCAGCGGCGGCCAGTTGCAGCGGGTATGCATCGCCCGGGCGATTGCCCTGCGGCCTAAGCTGATTGTGCTGGACGAAGCGGTCAGCAGTCTGGACGTACTGGTGCAGGCGCAGATTTTGACGCTATTGTCCGAATTACGGCAGGAGCTTGGCATGTCCTACGTGTTTATCGCCCATGATTTAGCGGCCGTGGCCCAGCTTGCCGACCGCCTGGCCGTTATGCACGCCGGCGAAATTGTGGAACAACTCGATACGATAACCGATATGGCAAGTCTTAGGCACCCGGTGTCCAAAGCCCTGTTAGCCGCGGTGCTGCCGCCTGAGCCGGCCGGCGGCACCAGGCCGGACTTGGCGACGGCAAACCAGGCTGCGGCTGCGCAAACCCAATAGCCCGGGCTGAAATATATAATTATGAGTGTAGTAGGTTGCGGTTTGAAACTATATGACGAAGGAGTGGTTTGCTATGGAGCTTACTTATCAGAACTGGACAATTCGCCGGATCACAGCCGACGATGTAGACCGGGTGCTTGCCTTCATAATTCCGATGTTACAGGAAGTCTATCCGCATATCCCCGATGTTGCCGTCCGCTGGGATTTGTCCCATATGGCGGCGGCGTATACCCAGGAGGCCAGGTCGGCCCTGTTTGCCGCCTTTGACCAGAATGGCAAGGTTGTGGGGACAATTGCCAGCCGGCCGTATGATGACAGAATTGAATTTGTTACAGGCTGCTATGCGATAGACAAGACGGCAGAACTGTCCCGCTGTTATGTGGCGGGCTCCTTGCGCCGTCAGGGAATTGCCGGCCGGCTGGTTATGGCTATTGAGGACTATTGCCGGCAAGTTGGCTATACCACTATCTGCCTGCATACGCACCGGTTTTTGCCGGGAGGCTATCCTTTCTGGTTGAGCCGGCAGTACAAAAACCGGATTATTGGCAATGATCCGCTGGACACTGTCTATATGGATAAAGACTTGTACGGGGTAGCTGAAGATCTTGCCATTACCTGAGATGTTCTTTCCGGATACTACTGCATTGAATTTTGTATTTCCTGTCAAGATAACTTGGCAGGTTTTCTTTTTTGAAGAACGAATTGTATAGCGAGAGGTGCTGACGGTGAATTCCAGGCAAGCGTTAAAAGCTATTTATAATGCAAAAATTATTACGGCGGACAGAGTGCTGGCAAACCATGCCGTCGTTTATACCGATAAAATTGTTGCGGTAATTCCGGCAGACGGACTCGCGGCGTATGCGCTGGCAGACAGGATCGATGCCGGCGGACTTTATCTTGCGCCGGGGTTTATTGACCTGCACATGCATGGCTGTGCCGGCGTTGATACCATGGATGACAATGAGAGCGCACTGGCGGTCATGAGCCGGATACTGCCTACGACCGGTGTAACGGCTTTTCTGCCGACTACCATGACGATGCCGCTTGCGTCGATAACGGCTGCGCTGGCAAGAATCCGGTCGCTGATGGGGCATTCTCCCGGCGCCGGCATTTTAGGATGTCATCTGGAAGGCCCGTTTATCAATCCGGCTTACAAAGGGGCCCAGGCTGAGCAGCATATATTGGCGCCGGACTTTGGTCTTTTTGCCGGCTATGCCGATGTGATCAAAATCATTACCCTGGCGCCGGAGTTGCCAGGCAGTCTGGCCTTTATCCGGGAAGCGGCGGAACAAAACATTGTGGTGGCCATCGGCCACAGCGCTGCCAGTTATGAACAGGCGCTGGCCGCTGTTGCCGCCGGCGCAGCCCATATTACACATACGTTTAATGCCTTGGCCATCCCGAACCACCGCGAGCCCGGCGTGCTCGGGGTTATTACCGACAGCCAGGTAACCTGCGAATTGATCGCCGACAATATTCATGTGCATCCGGCTATGCAGCGGCTGCTTTTTAAGCTGGCCGGACAGGCGCGCCTGCTTTTAATTACCGACGCCATGCGGGCCTGCCTTATGCCGGACGGCAACTATGAACTAGGCGGGCAGCCGGTGCGGGTCGACAAGGGGACGGCCCGGCTGGATAATGGTGCTATTGCCGGCAGTGTAGTAACGCTTAACCAAGCGGTAGCGAACTTCCGGCAAACTTCCGGATTGCCGCTGCCGGCCGTGATTGCCCTGGTAACAAGCAATCCGGCCGGACGCCTGGGTCTTGCCCGGCAAAAGGGCCGGCTTGAGCCGGGCTTTGATGCCGATATGGTCATTTTTGATGAAAATATTACGCCGGCGGTGACGACTGTTGGCGGGAAAAGCGTGTACCAGTGCGCATTACATAGGAAATCCTGACATATTTTGCCGTATTTAGTAGAAGAATAGTTAAAATAACGAGGATTATGCGGTGTTTTGTAGAATGTAGTATAATAACATATAATCTTGTTCGACCGCGATATATTTTTAACCAAGTTAGGGGCTGGATACTTGTGAGCCGACGCCGGATACGAACCAAAGAACTCAATGCAGGCATGATCATTGCCCAGCCGGTCTTATCCGACTCCGGGCAGATTCTAATAGACCAGGGGCTGCCGCTAACGGAGAAGCTTGTAAAGCGACTTCAGGAGCGGCCTGTTACTGATGTTGAGGTTCTGTTTGCGGATGAATTCATTAGTAAGCCGCCGTCGTTTATCAGTAGTTATAAAGACACGCTGGACATGGTGGAAGCAACCTTTGAAAAAGTCAGGCTGTTTAAAGAAGTACCGATTGCCGAATGCAAGGAAATCGTCGACAATTATATTGAGCTTATGATTAATGTGGTCGATGTCCTGGACAGCATTTACCGGATGAAAAGTCACAATGAAAATACTTTCCGGCATTCGCTGAATGTCGCCATCATTGCCGGTATCCTCGGCAAATGGCTGGGGTATACCGGGCAAAAGCTGAAAGATATTATTCTGGCCGGACTGCTCCATGATATCGGCAAAAGTCTCATTCCGCAAAGGATTCTTGACAAGCCGGGAAGTCTGACGGAAGAGGAAATGGAGATTGTCAAGCGGCACCCGCAGCAAGGCTACCGGTTCGTGCTGGACTGCCACGACCTGTCCGGCGATGTTAAGCTGGGCATCCGGCAGCATCATGAACGGGAAGACGGCACAGGGTATCCTTTTGGCTTGCATTCGGCGGAGATTCACATTGCCGCCAAGATTGTGGCGATCGCTGATATGTACGATGCCATGACGACCCAAAGCGTCTATCATGAGAAGATGTCGCCCTTTGCCGCCTTAGAGGTTATCTTTGAACAGATGTACGAAAAGCTGGATACCCGCATCTGCTATACGTTTATCACCAACCTGAGCCGGACCATGATCGGCAATACCGTATTGTTAAATGACGGCGCTAAGGCCAAAGTGGTGCTGTTTCACGATCCCTTGAGCCTGCGGCCGCTGGTGCAGCTTGAAACCGGCGCTATGGTGGATTTGGAGCAAAACGGGGATATTACCATAGTAGCCGTCCTGGAAGAAACTAAGGGATAAAGGTTTATCAATAGCCAGCTGGCAGTTTTACAAGATCGTCAGGGCGAGGCCTCGCTCTGACGATTATTCTATTGCCGGCGGCATGACAGCCGTTTTTTTCTGTAGCATCGTTAGCCTGCTAATTTGCAGACGGTGGAAAATAAAGAATATTTATCCAGCAGTGGGGTTAACTGGACGGGAGGACTGTTTGATGGTAATATAGTTGTAAGAATAAGCGTGCCGGATAACTCTTTACATAGCGTCCGGGGCTTGGCACAAGCCAAGTCTTTTCTCTTTTGAGGTGAATGCGTGAAACCTGCACATACGCTGCGCGCCAAAGCCCAGCAATTTTTAATCATTTTTTTGCCGATATTCGTCACCCAGGTTTCGATGGCGGCCACCGGTTTTTTTGATACCGTGATGTCCGGGCAGGTCAGCTACTATGATCTGGCAGGAGTTGCTATCGGCTCCAATTTGTGGCTGCCGGTGTTTACCGGTATTGGCGGGGTCCTGAGCGGGATTACTCCCATCTTGGCCCAACTGCACGGCGCCGGCCGCAAAGACAAGATGCCGTTTTTTGTAATTCAGGGGTTATACCTGGCTTTAGCGCTGGCCTTGCTGGTCGTGGCCGGCGGTGCGGCCGTACTGGGGCCGATATTAAATCTGATGGACCTGGAGCCGGTTGTTCACCGTATCGCCGATCAGTTTCTGGTGGCGTTGGCCATCGGCATCTGTCCCTTGTTTTTGGCGGTTGTGCTGAGAAATTTTATCGATGCGCTGGGCTATACCCGGATTACCATGCTGATAACACTCTGTGCCGTACCCATCAATATTTTCCTTAATTACCTGCTGATTCCGGGTAATTACGGTTTTCCCCGCCTTGGCGGCGTGGGAGCCGGCTATGCTTCGGCCCTGACATACTGGTGCCTGGTTGTGATCAGTATTGGCGTTATCCATTTTGTGCAGCCGTTTAGGGAATACAGGATCTTCGGCAGTTTTGCCAGGATTTCCTTCACTGCCTGGCGGGAACTGCTGACCGTCGGGGTACCAATCGGCCTGTCCATCTTCTTTGAAGTGAGTATTTTCGGGGTAGTGGCTCTGCTCATGGCCGAATACGGTACGGCGGTGATTGCCGCCCACCAGGCCGCCATTAACTTTGCGGGCCTGGTATATATGGTGCCGCTGAGTATCGGCATAACCCTGACCATTGTTGTGGGTTTCGAGGTGGGGGCCCGCCGCTATGCCGATGCCCGGGCCTACAGTTATCTGGGGATGAAGATCGCGATTGCGGTGGCCTGTTTGTTTGCCGCCAGTTTGTCCTTTTTCAACAGCGCCATTGCCGGTCTGTATTCCGAGGAGCCGCCAGTCCATGAGCTGATAAGAAATTTTCTGATTTATGCCATCTTTTTTCAGTTGTCCGATGCGATTGCCGCGCCCATTCAGGGAGCGCTGCGCGGCTATAAAGATGTCAGGGTTACGATGGTGACGGCGGTGCTGTCCTATTGGGTCATCGGCATGCCAGTGGGTTATTTTCTGGCCAAATATTCTTCCCTGCAGGCCTATGGCTATTGGGTTGGGTTTATTGCCGGCCTGGCAGTCGGCGCAGTCATATTGCTGCTGCGGCTGGTGAGTCTGCAGAAGAAATACGGCAATCATTAGTACAAAGGAGTCTTGTAAATGAGCGCGTTAAAATCAAACCTGCTGCTGTTGCTGGCAGCTGCTATATGGGGTCTGGCGTTTGTAGCCCAGCGGGTGGGAATGGAGCATGTGGGACCCTTTACCTTTAACGGGGTCCGCTTTGCCTTAGGCAGTTTGTCGCTGCTGCCCTTACTCTTTTATTATCAGGGCAAACCACGGCAAGCGCCGGTCCAAAGCTCCGGCAGCGTAGTTTTGGCGGGAGTGCTGGCCGGGCTCATCTTGTTTTCCGCCGCTTCGCTGCAGCAGATTGCCCTGCTGTACACCACGGCCGGCAAGGCGGCGTTTATCACCTGTCTGTATATTGTGCTGGTGCCTGTACTGGGCATATTCTTGAAGCACCATGTTGGTAATGCGATCTGGTTCAGCTGCATACTGGCGGTTGTGGGGCTATATCTGCTATGTGTCAAGGAAAGCCTTACCATTGGCTATGGCGATTTCTTGCTGCTGGCCGGCGCCTTGATCTGGGCCGTGCATATTTTGCTGATTGATTATTATGCCAGCCGGGTGGAGGTATTAAAACTGTCCTGCTATCAGTTTATTACCTGTTCTGTGCTGAGTCTGGCCGCGGCCTTGTGGTTGGAAACCATAACGCTGGCAGGGTTGAGCCGGGCCCTGATGCCTATTCTGTACGGCGGGATTTTTTCGGTGGGTGTTGCTTATACGCTGCAGGTGGTCGGACAAAAGTACTCCCCTCCCTCCCATGCGGCTATTATTCTCAGTATGGAAACGGTTTTTGCCACGCTGGGCGGGTTCTTCCTGTTAGACGAACGACTCGGCCTGCGGGAGTTGGCCGGTTGCGGACTGATGCTGGCCGGCATGCTCCTGACTCAGCTGCAAAGTATTCAGGCCGGTCCGCTGGCCGAGAACGTGGAAGGTTCAGGTGGCGAGGCGGGCTGAAATCCGGTAAAAAACTTTATTGGGTATTATTCAGTTGAACTTGTACTGCGGGAGGTGCGGTATGGCAGGGATACAGTTTTTCCGGGACGCCGACTTGCCTTTTTATGAACTGAAGATATGTGATGTCGGCAGTCTGGCGTATAAGAAGCATGCCCATGAGGAGTATTCCTTAGGGGTGGTGGATAACGGCAGAAGCTCTTTTTGGTATGAGGGGAAAACCGTGGCGGTAAGTCCCCGGACCGTTGTGCTGATTCCGCCGGGCCTGGTGCATTCCTGTAATCCCGAACAGCAGAGCCGGTGGAAATACAAGATGCTGTTTGTGGAAGCCGGCTGGCTGCAAACGTTTTTGGCCAGCCGGGGAGTAGCCGCCCTTAACCGGCCGGTTGTCAGCGACCGGGCAGATTATCCGGCGCTGAACGGTATGCTGAAACAATTGACGCTGCCGGCAAGCCCGCTGGAAAAGGAAGCCGGCCTGCTGGACTTTTTCGAGCAGGCCCTGCTGGGATTGGCAGGCACCAGGCCGGGAAACCGGGGGAAAGAGCTGCCCAAGCTGCAGGTAATCAAGGAATATCTGCACCAGAATTATCAGCAGAAGATTACGCTGGCCGAATTGGCGCAGCTAGCAGATCTGAATAAATTTAATATTATCCGTTCCTTTAAGGAAGAATTCAGTATTCCGCCTCACACCTATCAAACCTTGCTCAGAATCAACCTGGCCAAAAAATTGCTGCGGCAGGACCGCCCCATCGTTGAGGTTGTCGGCGAGACCGGCTTTTATGACCAGAGTCACTTCAGTAAAGTGTTTAAGAGTCATACCGGCGTGACGCCGGAAAAGTATCAGAAGCTGAAGTAAGCCGGCCGCCAGCAATATTTTACAAGACGCCTGCTGCGCCTTGCTGGTACTATAACGGTAGTACAGGTGAAAAACAGGAGGATATTATGCAGGACAGTGCACTGGAAACAAAACAAAGCGCCGGTTTGCGGGACAGACATTACTTACTCGCTAATCTTGCCATGCTGGTGACCATTTTCTTTTGGGGAATCTCCTTTATCAGTATTAAAATAACGGTGGCCGAAGTGCCGCCGGTCACCATGGCCCTCATCCGGTTCGCCATAGCTTCCGTACTGCTGGTAGTGTTGCTGAAAAAGTTTGAGCCGCAGGCCCGGCTGGCAGGCAAGGATATACCGCGCATGGCCTTGGCCGGCGTTCTGGGCATTACCCTGTATTTTTACTTTGAGAACATCGGCGTCAAATTCACGACCGCCGTCAATGCTTCCCTGATTGTGACCATTATTCCCATTCTGGCGATTGGCCTGGATATTTTGTTTTTTGGCAGCAAGGTTTCGGCTGTCAAGTTTGCCAGTATTGCTGTTGCCCTCCTCGGCACTTATTTTTCGGTGACGGCTAACGGTCAGCTTGATTTCAACTCGGCTACTTTTGTCGGCAACCTGTTTGTAATCGGCGCCATGCTGTCCTGGACTTTCTATACGCTGGTCAGCAAGTCGTTGCAGGACAAGTATTCAGGCATGAGCATGACCACCTACCAGACGGTAATCGGCACCGTTTTTCTGATTCCGCTGTCGCTTACTGAAGTAGGCGAATGGCAGCTGTTCTCGCTGACCGCCTTGTGGCATATGCTGTTTTTGGCGGTATGCTGCTCGGTGGCCGGCTATTTGCTGTATATGTATGTATTAAAACATTTGGATGTTGCCATAACCACCTTGTATCTTAATTTGGTGCCTGTTGTCGGTGTCATCAGCGGTTACTTTTTATTGGGCGAAAGTGTGCTGCCGATCCAACTGGCCGGGGGCGCACTGACGTTGTTGGCCATTATCATTATGAATTTCGAACAGTCCAAACCAACCAATACATAAAGGGGAATAACATGATTTCTGTTGCACGGCTTAATGAAAATTTCCGCCGGCTGGCAGCCATCGGGGCGCAGCCCGGCGGCGGTATTACCCGGCTGGCCTTTGGCGATGCCGACTGGGCCGCCCGTGAGTTTATCATGGCGCTTATGCAAGCGGCCGGCCTGACCATCCGGCTTGATGCATTCGGCAATATTCTTGGCCGGCGGGAAGGTCTGGCGCCGGCGGCACCGGCGGTCCTCCTGGGTTCGCATATCGACAGTGTGCCCAATGGGGGCAATTACGACGGCGTGGCCGGCGTGCTGGCCGCCATTGAGATTTGCCGCTGTCTGGCGGCCAGGGGCGAGCACCACTACCATCCCATTGAAGTGGTGGTTTTCATGGCCGAAGAGTCCAGCCGCTTTGGTATGGCCACCCTGGGCAGCAAAGCTTTTTGCGGCAAGCTGTCCAGCGACCAGTTGGAGCAGTACCGGGACGGTGACGGAATTTCGCTGGCAGCGGCTCTAAGGCAGCGGGGGCTGATTCCGGAAAAGATCGGCAACGCCCGTTACCCGGGCGCCATCAAGGCCTTTTTGGAATTGCATATTGAACAGGGTAAAGTGCTGGAGGCTATGGAGCGGCAAATCGGTGTCGTCACCGGCATCGCCGCGCCCACCCGGTTAAAGGTAGTCATGACCGGACAAGCCGACCATTCAGGGGCAACCCCGATGCACCTGCGCCAGGATGCATTAACGGCAGCCGCCGAGGTTATTCTGCTGGTGGAGAAACTGGCCGGCCAGGAAGGCCATAACGGCACTGTCGGCACGACCGGAATCGTCAAGGCTGAGCCGGGGGTCATGAATGTCATCCCCGGGCGGGTCGAACTTGGCATTGATATTCGCAGCATTTCAGCGGGAAGCAAACAACGGGTGCTGGATCAGCTCAGCGCCGGTATGGCTGCAATTGCGAGCTGCCGGGGAGTCGCCGTAGAAATTATTACACTTACCGACGAAACACCGGTGGAAATTTCCCGGGAAATGGTCGAATTTCTGGATAATATAGCGGGTGAATCCGGTTACAGTCATATGCGGCTGCCGAGCGGCGCCGGGCATGATGCCATGCATCTGGCGGAAATCGCTCCGACCGGGATGCTGTTTGTACCCTGCCGGGGCGGCATCAGCCATAATCCGGCAGAATCGGCCAGCACGGAAGATATCGCCGCTGCGGCCGAGGTGCTGCTGACGGCTGTTGGCAGGCTGGCGCAGCAAGATTTTATCCTTAATACATAGCGGAAAGTGCAGGGTAAGCCGTACCGGGCTTACCTTACTCTTTTTAAAACCAGAGCTGAGTATAGCCGTGAGCAGGAATCCTAATCTCCATGCAGAATAAAAAAATTGGGTTTTATCCCGGTTTTTTCCTCGCACTATGCAGCCCATTGCCTGTACTTTACTGTGTAGTTACTTTTATCCTGTAACTAACCCGCACTAAGACTCCTGCTTCTATAAGCGGGAGATAAGTGCGGCTAAGTTCCTGGATAAGGGCGACGAAACTTTAGGTGGGGTTAAAACCCCATCTGAAGCTAAGTCTACTTTAAAAAAGGAGAAAGTGATGAGACCAAGTGTTCCACGCGTGGCTGCCGTCCATGATCTTTCCTGTTTCGGCCGGTGTTCCTTAACCGTGATCATGCCCATCCTAGCCTGTATGGGCATACAGGTTTGCCCGCTGCCTACCGCTTTACTGAGTACCCATTTAGGCGGTTTCCAAAATATAGCTTTTTGCGATTTTACCGACCGCATGGCCGAATTTTACCGGCACTGGCAGCAGGAACAGATTGCCTTCGACTGTATCTATAGCGGTTTTTTGGCTTCTACCCAACAGATTGATACGGTAGTCCATTTTATTGATACCTTCTCAGCCAATCAGCCATTGGTTTTAGTCGACCCGGTCATGGGCGATGACGGCCGGTTATACTCTGTCTATACGGCTGAGATGCAACAGCATATGAAAAAGCTGGTAAGTAAGGCTGACGTGATTACGCCGAACTTTACCGAGGCGTGCTTTTTGCTGGGCGAGTCTTATCAGGAACAAGTACTGGAGCCGGCTGCGCTCAATGACTGGCTGGTCCGGCTGGCTGCTTGTGGCCCGTCTGTTGTCATTATGACAGGTATTCCGCTGGCTAACCGGCAAATTATGAATCTTGGCTATGAACGGCATTCGGGCCGGTTCTGGCAAGTGGTCAGCGAGCACATTCCGGCCCGGTACCCGGGCACCGGTGATATTTTTGCCAGTGTTCTGGCCGGAGCCCTGCTCGATAAGCAAAATGTGCCGCAGGCGATGGAACTGGCGGCGGAGTTTGTAAACATGGCTATTAAAACCACCTATGCGGCCGGTACTCCCGCCAGAGAAGGCGTACTGCTGGAAAGCACGCTGCCCTGGCTGGCAGCGACATGGCAGTCAGCCAAACACAGCAAGTAGCAAGGAGGCTTTGTGATGTTTCGCAAGCGTAGTTTAACAACAAGAGATATTGTATTTGGCGGCGTGCTGGCGGCGATGTGCGCCATTGCCACTTCGCTTAAAATTCCGTTTGGCGTTGGCGCCATGGTTCATCTGGGAACGGCTTTTCTGTATACCGTCGGCATTTGCTTCGGCGGTGTATACGCCGGATTAGCCGGGGCGATCGGCTCGGCTTTTTATGATCTGATTATGGGGTTTTCCCCTTATACCGTCTGGTCCTTTGTCATTAAGGGCCTAGCCGGTCTGATCGTCGGTGTGGTTGCCAAAGGCCTGTGGCCGTCGCCTGTCCGGCTGGGGGAGAGGGAGAGCAATGGCTGGATATGGCGGGCTTTGCTGGGGTGTATTCTGGCGGCCGCCTGGACGCTGGGCGGATATCTTGCTGCCTGGTGGCAGGTTACCGGCAGTCTGGCAATCGCGGTCGCCAATATACCCAGTTCGCTGATGACCTCCGGCGTTGGCCTGGTGGTGGCTATGATTCTGTCGCCCAAACTGCGCAAAAATGTAAATTGGTAGATTTCGTATGCTGATCCAGCCCTGGGATAGCGGGCTGGATCTTTTTGCTATTTTGACATTGCTTTTTTACTAAAACTGGCATATAATTGAATTGAGCATATGCCCAAATGAAAGGCGGGTTACCAATGCCCAGAAGACGTTGTTGCGGTTTGGTTGACGAAGAACCGGTCTGCCGCAAATTTATTCCCAGCAGGGAGAGTGACGAACAGCCGGTTGTCGTGCAGGTAGAGGAGCTGGAGGCTTTGCGTTTGAAAGACGTGAAGGGCTATGAGCAGGCTACCTGTGCCGCCATCATGGGGTTGTCCAGACCAACTTTTCAGAGAATCCTACTGTCGGCCAGGGGCAAAGTGGCTATGGCATTGGTGGAGGGACGAGTTTTGTCTATTGAAGGAGGTAATTACATTATGAAAAACCGGGTATTTGAGTGTGTGGCCTGTCATCATGTCTGGGAGGAAGTGCCCTGTACCGAAGGCGGTAAACATGGTTATGAGATTGCCTGTCCGCAGTGCGGCAGCATGAAAAAAATGAAATTGGAAGGCGGCGTCAAGCATGCCTGCGCCGGCCAGCCCGACCATCAGCCCAGCCCGGGCGGCGGTTGCTGCTGCGGACATTAAATTTTAGCTGATTAATGCGTCCGCCTTGGGGTAAACTAATGCCGGAGGTGAAGGCAATGACTACTGACG
>JAEZQV010000463.1 GCA_023441125.1 Bacillota bacterium | reverse complement strand
GTGCAAAACGTGCCGGCCGCCAACAAAATCCTGGCTATCTTGCAATCCAAATCGAACAAACGGATGAATATCGAATTTTTTGAAGACACCCTGGCCAACTCTTTTCCGCCGGCGGAAGTTAAAAGTTATTTGGATATCCTAATCGACTGGGGACGCTACGCCGAACTGTTTGCTTATGACGAACAAAGCCGGCAGCTGTTTTTGGAATAAATTAACATGTATTAGCAAGGGGGCTGCCGCAATTTTTATTGAGACAGCCCCCTTCGTATTCAGGCCGAGCAAGCCTACGTATTGGATACCGCTTCTTTCTCACTGAAACAGGCAACAGTCTGCCCGCCGGTTTGGGGAACAAGCGGCCGTTCCGGCCGGACTAAAAACCAGGCAACGATGCCCACGATAGCAAAGGCGGCAGTTGTAATGATTGCCGATTGCCAGCCGTAGTTGGTGGCGATCCAGGCGGTTAAGGTCGGTGCGGCTACCCCGCCCAGGTTGCCCCAGAAGTTCATCCAGCCGGAAACCGATCCGGAAAATTTACCGCCCAGGTCATTGCAGGCAGCCCAGCCGGCGTTAAAGGTCAGGCCCAGCGAACCGAGCGACAGGGTCAGCCAGAAAATATTCATGGCCGGAGTAGTGGCCACGGCGCCGAGATACAGGGCCGCGCAGCAAACCGACAAACCGGTCACACCGGACAGGGTCCGGACTTTGAACTTCGAGGCGCCGCCGACAATCAATTTATCGCTGATATAACCGGTGGCAAAGGTAACGAGGCAGAGAGCCGCCCACGGGAAGGATGCGGCAATCCCCATCTTCTGCAGTGAGAACTTTTGCGCCTCCATAAGGTAGAGCGGCAGCCAGGCCAGAAAGACATACATAATATAGTCGGTGATAAAAAACTGAATGCCAATCGCCCAAAACTGGGAAGAAGCGAGAAAATTTCTCCAGGGCGCCAGTTCCTTCTGCGGCTGGGTGGCCTGGGCGGTGTCACCTTCGATGTGATCGGCTTCCGCGGCATTGACAAATTTATTAGTGCGGGGCGATTCAGTGGCAAAATAATACCAGGCCAGGGCCAAAACCAGGCCGGCGGCACCAAAGATTACAAACACCGAACGCCAGCCAAAGGCCAGCATCAGCGCCACCGTCGCCGCCGGACCGACTACCGGGCCAAAGAAAACGCCGCCTAACAGGAAAGAGGCCCCGCGCGCCTTTTCATCGGCGCTGAACCAGCGGTAGACAAAGCGGCTGAAGGAAGGCGCAAGCGGTCCCTCGCCGATTCCAAACAGGGTACGCACCGCGGCAAACATGGGCAGGCTGTTGCAGGTTGCCGTTAAGGCCGTGAATATTGACCAAAAGGTGGCGGCAACGGTGATCACCACCCGGTGACCAAAAATTTCCGACATGATGCCGCCGGGTATCTGCATGAGTGAGTAACCGACAAAAAATGCTGTTTGCAATAAACCCATATCCATTTTATTAAAACTGAATTCTTTCATAATTTCCGGAGTTGCTACCGATAAATTTACGCGGTCCATGTAAGATATAAAGCTGATCAGAAACATGAGTACTGCCAGGAACCAGCGAAACTGAGACGATTTTCCGTTCATAATTAACCTCTCCTTATTCATTGTGAATGCATTCCTACTGCAGGCAATCTCAGCCGAAATCTCCCCTTTGGCCACGGCAAATAAAAAACCTCTTATCCCTTAGAATATTCTAAGGGGCAAGAGGCAAATCCCGCGGTACCACCCTTATTGACCGTGCTGCCAGCAGCGGCCTTCTCGTCAGGTCAAACAACCCTAAGCAAATAACGGCTGCACTCCTATGAGTTGAGTCCGGCGCAGCTTACTGGGCAGAAAACCTGCTGTTGGGCTTTGCAGTTCAGGAGTGATTTAACTATACCGCTTTGTTTCTGACTCGCACCACCCGTCAGATCTCTGAAAACGCCCGCAGCAAGCGTGTCTCCGTCATCACCTTTCATAGTCGTATTCAATTGTGTAAAGTTGTAAACCCGCAATGGTTAAAGTATATACAACTATAAAATATTCGTCAAGTGCTTTTGTATACAAAACGCATAACAAATCCGGAAAGGTTGGCCGCCTTGGCTGCCGGCCACCAGTATTTCAGCTATGGATATCTTCCTCTTTTGTCTATATTGCAGGACTGTTGTAAAGTATACATGTATAATTACAGCGAAGTCATACATAAATACTTCATTTTTCAGATGCGATATATTATAATATATCAAATATTAGAAGGGGGGATAAACGTATGCAAAGGCCAGCCGCATTGTGCAAAAGTAAAACAGTAAAAATCGTGCTGCCCGCCTGGTTCAGTTGGGGACGCTCTGAAACGGCGTTGCAGCAGCCAGTGATAGCTGTCTTATGGCGTGGTGCCGTGCCGATGATCAGCGCTCCGTTATCACTTTCCGGATAGGCTAGTCTCTCTATCTCCATGAATGCAAATATATCATCCGGAGGTTGGTAAAAATGCATGAGTATGCACAGAATCTTGGATTCGCCAGCTACGCCGACCTGCTGGAGCATTCTAAGATTCTTTATACAAAAGCAAATATAAAATGGTACGTTACCCGGCTTGCCGCGGGGAACTGGGCAGCCTGGAACTGCCTGGACAGTTTGGCCGACCGCTATAAAATTTTTTCATCCTTTGACGATGCCAGAAACTACACCGAACAGCTCTACTACTCCCTGTACGGCTATCCGCTGTCGATGGCTAAGCTGGGCTCGAAGATCAATATTTACTGCGAGCACTGTCACAGTAACCTGCAGTTGTCGTTTATCCATGAGGATGAAAAAATTGCCTGGCTGCTGTGCCCTAATATCGCCAACAGCGATGAAACGCATGACAGCCTGGCAGTTCCGGTTGCTATGCTTGGCGGCTGAAAGAGCGGTAACTGCAGTTTAAGCAAGCCGGCCTGAGCTATACACTCAGGCCGGCTTTTCCCTGCAGCCAAGCAATTATCTTTTAATTGCCGCGATTTCTTCATAAAGATCAATCGACGGCTTCTCCGCTAAAAGGTCTTTAATCGTTTTGAACAATTCTTTTAAATAGGGAGTAGAGCCATGAAAATCAAGTGCAGCTTGGTCGGCATATTTTTCATAAAAGAAAAATTTGCCGGCATCCTGCTGAGAGCGGTGCAAAATATACTGCAAGGTGCCTTTTTCCTGTTCAACTTTTGCGAATACTGCTTGCAAAGCATTTTCAAGTTCAGGTTCTTTACCCTGTTTCGCTTTCATGGTGGCTACTAAAACGATCATGAAGGTCTCCCCTTATTCATCATTTATTTTTTCAGTTGCAAGCCCACGGAAAATGCCTGGCCCAGGTCTGCCCCTACACCATAGTAAGTGCGGTCGGGCGGGCTAAAGGAAATAGGACTGACTTTCACCAGACTCGGCAGCCCATTGTCGCCCAGCACGGCTTCATCGGCTTTTACATCGACGATTTTCCCGACAAATTGCGTGTGCAGGCCCAGGTCAATGGTATGAACAAGCTGGCACTCCAAAATCAGGGGAAATTCCTGCACATAGGGCGCATCCACCAACTCACTCTTTACTACCGTCAGTCCGGCGCTGCTAAATTTATCAGGGGTTGTTTTGCCACTGACAATACCGACATAGTCGCTTGCCACCACGTGAGCATGCGAGGGTATGCTGATGGTAAATGCCTTACGCGCAATAATATTATCATAGGATGCGCGGACCTTTTGCAAAGACACGGCTACGCACGGCGGTTCGGAGCAGCAAATTCCGCCCCAGGCGGCAGTCATGATATTGGGCTTGCCGTCCGCCCCATAAGTTCCTACTACCCAGACCGGCGTAGGCATTGCAAACGTTTTTGCGCCTATCGATTTTTTCATACAACCACATCCTTTTAACTGTATTAGGGTTTACCAATATCTTTTCCCTGATATAACAATAATTAACATCTAATATTTTGGCAATACGCACTTTTTTGTTGTTAAGTACCTATTTGCATACTTACTTCTCCCTTGACCTCCAAGCCCCCTTTGCCTAATTCCTGCAGTTGCTAAACTATTACTGTTATCAGAGCCCATTGGCCCCGCTTAGTTACTTTGAATAAAACTGCTGCAATACCTTAAAAAAATTTTAAAAGGGCTGTGTTGAGACTAAACATCTCAACATAGCCCTTATTTTATAGCGTTTATATACTAGGATGCCCGGCAGGTGCATTTTTCGCATCTACAACTTTAATATATCCATAAAATGCAACATTGTCAAGAAAAATTTTATCCGGCTGTAAGATTGGCAGTCTATGCAGACAGGCTTCCCAAAAACCTACCGCATTAACTTATTACAGTTCCCGCCCTGTTTCCTTATTTATCCTGAATAGGGTAAAATTGTTTTTACCGGAGATGAAACGGAGGTTGAGGAGCCCTATGATTACCGTAGAAGACTTGTGTAAATCCTTTAAAGTCGCCAACCGCTCCGCTGGCTTTACCGCAGCGGCCAAAGCACTGTTTAAACGGGAATACACTCAGATTGCGGCGTTAAAAAGTGTATCATTCCACATCAATGAAGGCGAAATAGTGGGTTACATTGGTCCGAATGGCGCCGGCAAATCCACGACAATCAAAATTATGAGCGGAATTTTGGTACCGGACAAGGGATTTTGCCGTATTATGGGACACATCCCGTGGCAGGATAGAATTGCTTATGTAGGGCATATCGGGGTAGTGTTTGGCCAAAGGTCGCAACTGTGGTGGGATGTCCCGGTGGTTGATTCCTTTGAGTTATTGCGGGATATTTACAAGGTCCCGCCAGAGAAGTACAGGCAGCGTGTGGCTATGCTTGTTGAGTCTCTTGATCTGGGCGCCACCATAAATCAGCCGGTTCGCCAGCTAAGTCTTGGACAGCGAATGCGCTGCGAGTTGGCGGCGGCATTGCTGCACAGCCCGAAAATACTCTTCCTGGATGAACCGACGATTGGGTTAGATGCCGTATCGAAGCTTGCTGTACGTAAATTTATTAAAAGAATAAACCGAGAAGAGAAAGTCACTGTTATCCTCACTACTCATGATTTGAACGATATTGAGGCCCTGGCTGACAGAATTATCATGATTGGTAAAGGCAGCATCCTTTATGATGGGAAGCTTGATAATTTAAAAACCCGGGTTGGTACTTCTAAAATTATTACTATTAATTTTTCAGAAAACAGGCCGCTACCCGCGATTAAGGGAATAGAAAGTATAACCTGGAGTGCCGGTAAAGCAAGCTTACGGGTAGATTTACACAAGGTTACGG
>JAEZQV010000455.1 GCA_023441125.1 Bacillota bacterium | reverse complement strand
ACATTATTCTTTTAGCCGGCGGTACTGACGGCGGCAACCAGGAATCACTGGTGGCAGATGCGCGGTTGATTGCTGACAGCAAAGTGAAAGCAACGGACGTTAATGCCGGAAACGTTAGCAGCCAGCCCCAAGTTGAGACAAATCTTCAGAGTGTGGGAATGAGTACAGTTCGTGTTGCCAATGTTATGCCGACGATTCATAGTTTAAACGTAAAGCCTGCGCGCGAGGCCATTCATGAACAATTTATTCATCAGATTACGAATGCCAAGGGGCTTGGCAAATTAATGGAGCGTTTGACTGTCAATAAAGTCTTTCCCACCCCGGGAGCAATCCTTTTGGCGACAGAATTACTGGCCAAAGGTACGCGCGAAGAAAAAGGCATCGGCAATTTGGCCGTGGTGGATCTTGGTGGAGCAACAACCGATATTCATTCCGTTTTACCCTATCTTGATGAACTGTCGATAGAAGAAAAAGGGTTGGTGCTGACAAATGAAAAGCAGTTGTCCTACCGTACGGTGGAAGGAAACTTGGGTCTAAGGGTAAGCGCTCATGGAATAGTTGAAGCTGCCGGCGAAAAGGCGATTCTAAATCGTGTGGCTATTGCTGATGAAGAATTGGCAAAGTCATTAAATAACTACACGCTGCGGCTTGAGGCAAATCCTGAATATCTGGCTTTATCGGTTCAAGATAAGCTATTTGATTACGCGCTGGCTGAGACCGCTGTGGCAATCGCCTTCAAACGCCACGCGGGCTATATAGCCCAGCATTTTGATCCGGTAATGGGCATCGTTCCAGGTACGCCGGTCGGCAGAGACTTACGCAGAATAAAAACGGTGATTGCCGTTGGCGGGATTTTCACGAGTTTAACGGACAAAGAAGCGCCTCAGATTATAAAAGACGCGCTGCGTAATCCCGGAATATCGCTGTTACCAACGGCGAACATCAAGGTAATTATTGATCAATGTTACCTATTATATGCAATTGGTTTACTGGCTGAATACAGGCCTACGCAAGCACTGCGTCTGGCTAAGCGCCTTTTTGGGATTATCGATTAACTGTTAAAGGAGAAGAAGTATGAAAAAAACTACACAATTACGCCAATTATTGAGCAAAGAACAAATTCTTGTCGCCCCGGGAGCGCATGACGCTCTCACGGCAAAAATTATCGCCAAGGTTGGTTTTGCAGCAGTTTATCTTACCGGTTATGGTCAGGCGGCAAGCCATCTTGGTATGGCCGATGTTGGACTGTTGACGATGACTGAAATGGCAGATCGGGTCCGTAATTTTGTACATGCGGTAGATATACCGGTCATTGCCGATGGCGATACCGGTTTTGGCAATGCTGTAACCGTAATGCGTACTGTCCGCATGTACGAGGAGGCCGGTGCCGCCGCCATTCAACTGGAAGATCAGGTTGCTCCGAAAAAATGCGGTCATATGACTGGCCGGCAGGTTATTCCTGTCGAAGAAATGGTTGGCAAGATAAAAGCGGCAGTCGCTGCCCGCAAAGATCCGGACTTTGTAATATTGGCCCGTACGGATGCCAGGACAACCAATGGTATCGAGGAAGCTATCCAACGCGGTAAGGCCTATGAAGCGGCTGGCGCCGATGTTTTATTTATTGAATCACCGGAAAGCATAGCAGAAATGAAAATGATTACAGCCAGTTTTACGGTTCCGGTATTAGCCAATATGGTTGAAGGTGGCCGTACGCCATTGCTAAATTCTACCGAGCTTGAAAAGATTGGCTACAATCTCGTTATCTTCCCCACCGCATCAACCTATGTCACAACCCAGGCCATGTATAACTTAATGAGTGAATTGAAAGAAAAGGGAACAACCCAAGAATATATGGATAAAATGATTCCCTTTGGCCAATTTAATGAACTCATTGGTTTGCCGCAAATCCGGCAGTTAGAAAATGAGTATTTGCCTAAAAGCCGCTAAAATAAAAAAAGCCGTGTATTCATCACCAGTGGAATGAAATCGGGTTTTGCGGCAAGCAAACGACAGCTATAAATGGCGCTCGGTATAGATTTTTCAATAATCTAATTATTTGATATTGGAGAAGTGAAAATGGAGAAAAGTAGGATCAACTTTATCCTGAATGATCAAAAGGTTTCGGCGGTAGTAGCTGCAGATCAGTTACTTGTAGACTTTTTGCGGGAAGAGCTTAATCTGACCGGTACGAAAAAAGGCTGCAATGTCGGTGAGTGTGGCGCTTGCACGGTAATTATTGATGGACATACCGTTAATTCCTGCCTGGTGCTGGCGGCAACAATTGACGGCTCCGAAATTACTACGGTTGAAGGAGTAGGTAAAGGGGAAATTAGTGCTTTACAACAAGCTTTTCTTGACTATGGCGCTGTTCAGTGTGGTTTTTGTACTCCGGGAATGCTGTTGTCGGCCAAGGCACTTCTGGATAAAAATCCTCATCCGACGCGGGAGGAAATAAAAACAGCCATTTCAGGAAACCTGTGCCGCTGCACCGGCTATAAGAAAATAGTTGACTCTGTGGAAGCAGCTGCCAATGCTTAGAAAGGAGCAAGCTTATGAATGAGACAGGTGTTGGCGCCTCGGTTACCCGCAAAGATGCGCTGGCCAAAGTAACCGGAACAGCAATTTTTGCCGCCGATATAAAACGACCAGGTATGTTATATGCGAGAGTATTGCGCAGTAAGGTTCCCCATGCAAGCATCGAAGCGATAGATACGAGCAAAGCGGCGGCCTATCCAGGAGTAGTCAGGGTGCTGACGGCAGCTGATATTCCCGGAACAAACAATAACGGCATTATCGTGAAGGATGAGCCTGTTTTAGTAAAAGACAAAATTCGCAGGATCGGGGATGCCATTGCCGTTGTCGCCGCAGAGTCGGAAAAGATTGCGGCCGAGGCTATAAAATTAATCGATCTTAAACTAAAAGAACTGCCGGCGGTGTTTGATCCGTTTGCGGCCATGCAACCAGGCGCCCCGCTGGTGCATAGCACCCCCATTCTCAGCTTGCAAAAAGTCCGCAAGGGGAATATAGAGGAAGGCTTTGCGGCGGCAGATGTAATTGTTGAAAACGTATACCGTACGCAGCAGGTCGCACATTCTTATATTGAGCCTGAGGCCGGAGTTGCCGAATATGACGGCGCCAATCTTACCCTGTGGGTATCAACCCAAAACACGCATTATGACCGCAATGAGGTTGCCCGCACATTAAACATGAATGCAAGCCGTGTCCGCATAGTACAGGCAGTTACCGGCGGCGGTTTCGGCGGTAAGCTGGATATATCGGTTCAATGTTATATCGCGCTGTTGGCCTATTATACCGGCCGTCCGGTAAAAATGGTGTATGACCGTGAAGAATCAATGATCAGCTCCAGTAAACGCCACCCTTACTATATTGAATATAAGAGCGGGGCGACTAAGGCGGGTAAACTGACTGCAGTTCAAGTAAAGATTATTGGTGATACCGGTGCGTACGCATCCTATGGTCCCGGTGTTTTGACGAGGGCGGCGGTACATGCCACCGGACCTTATGAAGTGCCTAACGTCTGGGCGGACGCTTATGCTGTCTATACAAATAATCCCATGGCCGGAGCCATGCGCGGCTTTGGCGTGCCGCAGGTAGCCTTTGCCCATGAGTCACAGATGGATTTGCTTGCAGAAAAGCTTGGCATTACTTCCCTGGAAATGCGGCTGCGAAATGTGCTGGTTAGCGGCAGTCTAACTGCAACAGGACAGCTTCTTAAATCCAGTGTGGGAATAAAGGATACGCTTATCCAGGCAGCCAGCAAGGCGGGGTTTCAAGGCGCAACCAAGAGGGAGGTGGTGAGATGAAGAAACGTGGAGTAGGAATTGGCTGTATGTGGTATGGTGTTGGCAATACCGGACTGCCAAATCCGTCAAGCGCTTTTGTCGAATGGTTTGCCGACAGCTCCGCTAACGTATTGGTAGGCTGTGCCGATATCGGTCAGGGATCCGATACGGTAATGGGGCAAATCGTTGCAGAAGAACTGGGAATTCCTTTTGAAATGGTAAGAGTTACTTCTGCCGATACGTTAGTTACGCCAGAAGGCGGTGCTACGTCAGCGAGTCGCCAAACTTACATTTCAGGAAATGCCGTTAGATTAGCGGCAAAAGAGGCCAAAAAAAACGTATTAAGTGAAGCTGCGCTGAAGTTAGCAGTAGCTGCCGACAGAATTAGTTTCGCTGACGGGTATGTACAGGTTGACGGTAAAAAAACGGAATTGCCGCTAAAAGACATCATAGTAGCCTGTCATAAGAAAGGAACACTGACACTAGGGCATGGCTGGTTTAACCCCGATACTTCCAGTCTTGATCCGGAAACGGGACAAGGCCGGCCTTTTGGTACCTATGCCTTTGCTACTCAGGTTGTTGAAATTGAAGTCGATACAGGAACCGGAAAAATTGAGGTTATCAAGGTCGTAGCTGCTCACGATGTTGGCAAAGCGATCAATCCTTTGCTGGTTGAAGGCCAAGTTGAAGGCGGCAGTTTAATGGGCATGAGTCTCGGTGTACTTGAAGAACTTAACGTAGAAAACGGCCGGATAAAGAATCCTAATTTTGATTCCTATCTTATTCCGACAGCTCTTGATACGCCTGAATTTGAAACAATTATTGTTGAAGATCACGAGCCTTCCGGTCCTTTTGGGGCCAAGGGTGTAGGGGAACCGGCTTTAATTCCTACTGCCGCGGCCATTGCCAATGCAGTGTATGACGCAATCGGCGTTCGCATTTACAGTTTGCCGATTTCGCCGGAGAAGATATTGGCTGCCCTGGAGTCAACAGCTGCTTCGCGGGAAAAAGAGTAAATTTGCTTGATAATTCAATATAAGGGGGAGAAAAAATGGCAAGTGTTACACACCGTTTAGAAAACCTGCCACTAGGAAAGTGGCACTGGCGTTTGTTAGGTATTATTGCCGTCGGGTGGGCGTTTGATGCAATGGATACAGGGATCGTATCTTTTGTATTACCTAAGTTGATGGCTATTTGGAAACTGTCTTCTGCCCAGATCGGTTTTATTGGCAGCATGGGCCTCGTTGGCATGGCGGTGGGCGCTGCTTTAGCCGGTACTTTAGCGGATTACATGGGCCGGAAGAAAGTGCTTGCCGCAACTTTGCTTATTTATGGTTTAGGCACCGGCGCCTGCGGTTTTGCCTGGAGTTATGAATCATTGCTGGTTTTCCGGTTTATCGTTGGCTTCGGCCTTGGCGGTCAGGTGCCGGTTGCTGTTACCTTAATGAGTGAATATTCACCGACTAAATATCGCGGCCGTATGATCGTGCTGTTGGAAAGCTCCTGGGCATTCGGCTGGTTGGCGGCTGCCGTTATTTCCTACCTCATTATTCCTAAATATGGCTGGCAGCTTGCTTTTTATATCGGCGCATTTCCGGTAATTTGGGTGTTTTATTTGTGGCGGCATGTACCGGAATCTACCCATTATCTTATAAAAAAAGGCCAACTCCAGGAGGCGCATGAACTGGTGTGCGCGGTGGAACGCTCCCTCGGTGTGCCTTGCGGCGAACCGCCCAAAGCATCGGACGCAGTGGCACCCGTTAAAAGTATGTTTTCACTTGCTCAATTATTTGCCGCTCCGTATCTCAAAAAGACGATTTGCTTATGGATTTTGTGGTTCGGCGTTGTTTTCTCTTATTACGGAATTTTCATGTGGCTGCCGACATTGCTGGTTAAAGCAGGTCACAGCATGGTTCAATCTTTCGAATTCGTGTTATGGATGACCTTGGCGCAAATTCCAGGGT
>JAEZQV010000424.1 GCA_023441125.1 Bacillota bacterium | reverse complement strand
CACACTTTTGGTGTGACTTTCTCTGTATTTTATCGCCGGCCGCAGCTTTACGGCCAAAAATATTATAGTCACCGATCGTGTACCGGCCCCAGCCGTTTTCCATCGCCGCCTGGGCGATACACACACTGGCATACAGCCGGTAACGCCGGCAAACGCGTTGGGCCACCGGGGCCAGCCAGTCAATAAATTCCGCCGGCGTCGTTACTTGATCCCTCCCATTCTTGAACGGATAAAGGCCAGCAAGGGAGTGAGGCTCCTCACGCCGGCATCGCGCAGGTTTTCCACAATACTGAGGGCTTCGGTGGCCGCCAGATAATACCAGGTGGTCCTTAAAAAAACACCGTCGCCTCCGGCCATGTTATCAACCTGGACAACGGCTGCCACCAAAATCATATATAAAATGATTTTTCCGGTGAACTTGGTTTTCATCATTTCTGATGTAATGTACCTGCCGGCAAATGCTTTCTTCATACTGCAGGCGCATTGCCACAGGCCGGCCTGCTCCCGGCATACGCCTTGGTCCAGCAGGTACTTATAGGCTAAGGCCAGCCATTTGGTAAATAAATCGATCAGGATCAGCACGATAAAGGCCAGCAGGGCCGTACCGTGGCTGCCAAAGAAAAAAGACAGGGTACCGGCCAAGGAAATCTTGGCCAGTGCTACATCCCTCAGTGAGTGGGCGGCTCCTTTCGCCGCTTTGCATACGCCGTCTGTTATCTCGCTTAACATACCCTACCTCCATAAAAAAAGAGCCCCGCAGGCTCTTAATTAATTTATCCTCATATTGCAAGCTTTCTAGGCTATCCAGATATTGCCCCCAACGTCGGCGGTCGGGATATTGTTAGCGGTGGTCGCGGTTGCCACACTGGCTATTGTAATATTGGCCGTACCGTCAAAAGCAACGCCGTTAATGGTCCTGGCAGTGGCCAGTTTCGTGGCGGTAGCGGCATTGCCGGTGGTTGACGCGCTGATGGTAACAGGATTGGCTGCCGCCGTCACCCGGCCTTTGGCATCTACCGTTACCGAAGTATAAGTGCCGGCGGTCACACCGCTGGCAGCCAATACAAGCGGAATGGTAATATTGGCACTGCCATTAAATGAGGTTGCCGTCCCTGTGGCATCGCCGCTGATGCCGATGGTCCGGGCTGTTGCCAGCGTCGTGGCGGTAGCTGCATTGCCGGTGCAGGCACCGGCGGTGGTCGCTGCCGGAACGGTCCCGCTAACAGCGATTGTCACCCGGTCATTGGTCGCATCCGGCGTGAGAGCAATATTCGCGCCTGCGGCCAGTTCCAGGGTATCTGCCGCAGAGTCGGCCGCGACGGTCGTAGTGCCGACCAATACATTGCTGAAGGCGTTTTGATTGACCTGAGCACCAGTAGCGATGCCGTTCAGTTTGGTCACCATGGCGGCGGGCATAAAACCAGCGGCGCTGGTGGTGGCTTCGCTGTGGGTATGGCCGTTGGCGGTGACCGCAATAGTGCACGCATCATTGGCTGCATCACCGGTGATGGTGATCCCAGACCCGGCCGTAATGGTATAAGTATCACTTTTACTATCGGCGGCTGCCGCAACCCCGCCGGCTACAATCGTGCCAAAGGCATTTTGGTTGACCTCCGCCCCGGCTGCGATGCCGTCCAGCTTCTGCCTGTCGCTGCTGGCCATAAACCCGTTGGCAGCAGTTGTTACTACGCTATGGATATGAGTGGTTGGCGATTTCTCCGTATCCAGCTCGACCAGGGCGGCCTGTACATTGGTCGCGCTGATGTTACCGGCCGCGGTAACACTGACGGCCGCAGCGGAATGGGCACCGGTCGCTTTGTTGGCATGAGTGTCAACCTTGGACAGCGCCCCTGCCGGTGTTTCCGCGCCCACCTGGGCCGCCGTTACGACATGAGGATTGTCAGTCCGGTTTATATGTTGGTCGGTCTTGCTTTCACTCCACTGGGTTCCGGTGTAATACCAATGGGTTTTAGTCCCTTTGTTCCATACCGTTAAACCTTCAAAAGGGACATAAAAAGCCCAGGTTTCGCCGAGATACTGAGTCAGGCAATTCCCCTTGCCTGACCATACCCCGCCGGGTGAGCTTCCTATCACATAAAGCATGCCTGCCGCCGGACCAGCTGGTGGCGTAGTTAGCAATACCGCCTCCACGCTCGGCTGCACAAGGGCATCCAGAATATGACTACTGACAATATAGGGGAAGTTAAGTCTTGGTGATTCGGACATAAGGTGGCCTCCTTTATATTTGTTACGTCGAATATCTGCTTACAGTTTGTGCTTTGGAATCGAGAATATCTTTAGCCTGCACTCAAAGATGTCATCTGATGGTATTAAGGGTCTAGGGAAGACACCTCAATAACCCAAAAGTTATATGGCAATATTTTTAAACATCCTCCAACGTTTCACACCGCAGGAACCACCAGGGATCACCCGTAGATAATTCAGAGTCGGTATAGGAACCATTGGTTGTTCTTGTGCTAATCACGCCCAACAGGCGCGTCAACCGGTCGGTTACATCTAAAATGAGCTTGCCGCTCGCATCCCAGCACTGTGATCCCTCCGGCATCACCATACTCCCATTCTGACCCGCAGGATATTATTGGCATCATACACTGAGATCAAATTATCCTTAATCTCCGTCCTGGCACCGGTCGTAGCGGTGCGCAGGAGGCCTATCTTAGCGGTTATCGCACTGAGTTCGGTGACTCCCAAGGTTTCGGCAGTAACGGCATTGGCGGCCAGCTTGTCGGCCGTTATGGCTTTGGCGGCGATCTTATCCGCAGTCACAGCATCAGCGGCCAGGTTAGCGGTAGTGACGGCGCCGGCGGCTATATGACTGGCGTTAATCGCACCTGACTTGATATTGGCGGCCTCAATGCCGCCGGCTATAATTTTGTCACCGGTAATCGTGCCGGCTGCCACCTTATCGCCGGTAATGGTGCCGGCAGCAATCTTGGCTCCCGTAATAGCATTGGCCGCAATCTGGCCGGCGGTAATTGCATTGGCGGCCACTTTGTCACTGGTTACGCTGTTCACTGCCAGTTTATCGCCGGTTATCTGCCCGGCCACCACATGAGTGGCCGTAACAGAGTTGGCAGCGATTTTGGCGCTGGTGATACTGTTGGCGGCTATCTTATCACTGGTAACGGCATTGGCGACAAGGTGCCCGGCCGCAATAGTGTTGGCGGCAATTTTGGCGCTGGTGACGGCATTAGCCGATATTTTGTCCCCGGTTATAGCTTGGGCCACAATCCGGTCGCCGGTTATTGTTTCCGGCGCAATATGAACCCCGGTGATCGCTTCCACCGCAATATTCGGCCCGATGATCGTTTCAACGGCAATATTCTGGCCGGTGATTGCCTGGGCAGTAATGTGATCGCCGGTAATGGAGCCGACAGCCAGGCTGCTGCCGCTCAGTTGCCCGCCCCGCTGCAGATTTTCCTGGGTCAGGTTTTTTATTTCATAGCTGTTGTCGATGGCCGCATCGGTAATGGCGGCGATTGCACCGGACATATCCACTTTGGCGATTGCATGCTGGGTTTCCGACAGTACCGGCGGCTGCAAACTGCTGCGGTTGCTGCCGAGAGTCCAGCCAATAACTCCAAAGGGGGAGCCATCATTGGTTTGCGCTTTCTCTACCAGAAAAACCAGCATGTAATTGCCGCTAAAAGTATAAGAAGCGCTGATTATGACGCCGGCCGGCGGAGCGGCGGCAAAAGAAACCGAGCCGCTGGCGTTATCCACAACCGCAGCTGTTTCCACATCATTCACATAAATAACCGTATTGGCTACAGACTGGTGATACAGGCCATATTTTTTCTGTACCCCGTCACTAATGGCAATAAGCTCTTTGTCCACCTTCCGGTGTCCGGCCAGATCCAGTATCCCGCCTTCCGCATTCAATATCTCGCCAGCCACTAACGCCCGGCCGGCGGAAATATTCACCTTCATGCTGGCGGGATTGGTCGCTGAAACAATAAAACTGTCATTGCCCGTATCCGGGCTATAGAGAGTGGCATTACCTGTCAGGATCTGGTTGCTGGTGGCACTGTCACCTTCTTCTGCACCGGCCCGCGGCCGGATATCCTGGATTTTATTCTGATCTATTTCGGCAGCATTAGCCCAGACGTCGATAATCGCCAGCGGCAGATAGCCTGCGCCGATATTGGTCGGGTCGGTCGTGCTCTCCAGGACAACGCCGTCACTGTTAACGTAGATGTAGCGGAACTGCCTTTCCGTGCCGGCCGCCGCAAGCTGCAAAAACGTATAGGCTACTTCCACCGGGTCATCTTGGTCAACAAAAACAGCTCTCCCGGAAGTAACAGCCAGCCGCATTCCTTCCAGCGCAACAACATTCAGCCCGTATTCAACCAGCGTACGCTTGCTTTGCTTTTGGCTGGTGAGATATTCGTTAAATTTTTCCGTAAGTCTTTGCAGATTGGCCTCCAACTGCGCAAGCCGCCCTTCATCCATCCCCGCTTGCCGCACAATGCCGCCGCCGGAGTCCGTACCATAGGTTTTATTCTCGACAGCTTTACTGATCTGCTCCTCAATCATATGAGATAATTCTTTGCCAAAAGGCATTTGACTCACCGCCTTATCATAATTTTATTTTATAAGGAGTAATTGCTGACTTTAATATTGAGAGAAGTCCTGTACCCGTGCTTGCTTTCGGTAATTTCCTCGATAAAATACCTTTCCGTCAGGCCCAGAATGGGGTCAAAAACGCCAATAGTCTGGCAGATATCCACATCCGGACGGTACACAACATCAATATCCAGGGTTTCCTCCAGGCGGGAAATTTCCTGCAGTACTTCCTCGCCTCTTTTTTTGACGTCGTTTAGCGAATTCAAATAGTTATCTGTCTTTAAGGACGTCTTTTTCAGCCCGATCTTTTTTAACAGATTATAGGGCGCCGAATTTACCGCAATATCTCCCCCGCTAAAGACGGCTAGATTGGGAGGGTTAATCAGGGTAACATTATTCTCATAGCGGTCATTTTGATCAGACTGGTACCGGGGCTGTTTCTTGGTCACTACCGTATAATTGGCGGTGATGATGCCCGCCGGCGGCGCCTGGAAGGTTACTTTGCCTGTCGGATAATCCACGGTATAGGCCGCCGTATCCAGTTGCCGGCCTTCTATATAAATACTTACCGAACCCAGGGCAAGCGGGATATTGGGTATATAGAAAACGGCATTGGCATTATCCCCGATTCCGATGCAATTGCCAACTGTACAGGTGGCCTCAATCATGTTTTCCTCCCAGATCTGCACCTCTTTGATGGCAAAATACCAGTGAAAATAATTGTCGCTCTTGACAGAGGTCTTAAGATGCAAAAAGCCGGACCGCTTGCTGTAGGTGTGAGTTTCTACCCAGTCTGACGAAGCTTCGGCAATAAATTTAATGTGTTTAATCTTGCGTTTTTCCAGTTCGCCGCCTTTAACAGCGGCCCACTGACTTGACGAGCCTGTGATCCCCCGGGAAGACCGGTCGGTATAGAACCAGTTAAC
Organism: Bacillota bacterium; assembly: GCA_023441125.1. The sequence goes on along the minus strand of JAEZQV010000424.1, from coordinate 530 downwards.
CCCATCCTCGCTCACCTGCACGCTGATACTTTGCTGGATGGTTCCGCCCTTGTAGTCTCCGCACAATACATCAATTTCTTCGATCTTTCTGGCTTCTGCCAGTGTAATTTTAAGCAAGTCAATCGGAAAATCCGGTGGTGTATCATCGTTCATTTTTACCCAGTGCCAGCTGATTTGGTCATCCGCGTTCTTGTTAAGCACCACAGCAGGACTGCCGCTCACCTCGATACTGCCACTCGGCGGCAGCAGGTTTGTCGCTACGGCATCTTTCCCTAGATCATTTGGGTTTAGGTCAACGCCATGGGCGACTACCACAGAATACAGACTTTCTTCCGTGATTGGGGCATCAATCTTTTTAATTAATTCCAGGTCATAATCAGCCAGCATTTGCTGGGAGGCATGATAACCGCGCAGATTTCCCTCCGTGTCGCAGGTAATGATGTAGTTGGGGCTTAACTGCTGTTTAATTTTCTGCAGGGCTTCAAAGCCGTTTTTTATTGTCAGATTGGTAAACCGGAGCGGCTTTAGAG
>JAEZQV010000423.1 GCA_023441125.1 Bacillota bacterium | reverse complement strand
AAATTCGCCGCTGATCTGCCGGAAGGCGGTAAACAGCGCCTCTTCCTCGCCTTTATGCGTACTGCCGGCCACGATGACGGTACCGGTATCCGCAAGCTGCAGCTCGCTGTGCAATTTTGCTTTTTGTTCCGGGGTCAGTTCGGTATAACTCTGGTCAAATTTGGTATTGCCAGTCACGACCACCCGGCCGGTATCGGCGCCAAGCTGAATAATATACTGGGCGTCGATGGCTGATTGCATACAAAATCTTACAATGGTAGCAAGCATATCTTTAAGCACTGTCCGAAAATAGGAATACCGGCCGAGGCTTTTTTCACTAATTCGGCCGTTTACCATCATGACAGGGATGGCCAGGGTCTTGGCCGCCTTGAGAAAATTCGGCCACAGTTCTGTTTCGACAAGCAAAAATATCCGCGGCCGGATGCGCGTAATGACCGCGCGGCTGAGATACGGCAGATCTAGTGGAAAAAAAATGACACCGTCGGCCTCGGGAATAATGCGTTTGGCCATATCGTAACCGGCGGCGGTAACGGCTGAGACCAGAATGGGAACACCGGGCAGCTCCCGCCGGATTTCTCTTACAATCGGGCTGGCAGCAACGATTTCGCCCACCGAGGCGGCGTGCAGCCAGATCGGTTCTTTGCCGGCCAGTCTGTCCAGAGTCGCGGCCGGCAACCAGCCGAGACTTTGCTTCAGACGCTCGGTAAAGCCCTTTTCCCGGATCATTCTTACGGCAAATACCGGCAACGCCAGGATGACGAGCAGCACTGCCAGGATGTTGTAAATAAGATACATATTGATACCTCTTTACTGAAATTCCACCAAGGTTAACCTTCTTTGTCGGCAAACTGCACCTGGTACAATTTGCTGTATAACCCGCCGGCTGCCAGCAGTTCCTCATGGGAACCGCGTTCGACAATCCGCCCTTTGTCCATGACCAGGATGAGATCAGCCCGCTGCACGGTTGACAGGCGATGGGCGATTACGAACGAGGTGCGGCCAACCATCAGTTTGTCGAGCGCTTCCTGTACCAGCTTTTCACTCTCGGTATCCAGCGCCGAGGTGGCTTCATCCAGAATGAGCACGCGGGGATTTTTTAGAATCGCCCGGGCGATGGCGATGCGCTGGCGCTGCCCGCCGGACAATTTGGAGCCGCGTTCCCCAATATGCGTGTTATAGCCTTCCGGCATGGCCAGAATGAAGTCATGGGCATTGGCGGCCCGGGCGGCGGCGATGACCTCCTGTTCGGTCGCCTCCAGGTCACCGTACAGTATATTTTCATAGACCGAGCCGTTGAACAGGACGGTTTCCTGCGGCACGATACCAATTTGCTCGCGCAGGGACCGGAGGGTAACGGTTTTTATGTCACACCCGTCAATGGTGATCCGGCCGCCGGCCGGATCGTAAAAGCGGGGAATCAGATTGGCGATGGTTGTTTTGCCGGCGCCACTCGGGCCGACAATGGCAATCATTTGTCCGGGCTCGGCCACCAGCGACACGTCGTTTAGCGCCAGTTCCCCCGGCTTGTAGCAGAAGCTTACCTGCTCAAAGGTCAAGCGGCCGGTAATGGCCGGCAAAGCGGCGGCTCCCGGCATGTCCTCGATTTCCGGCTGGGTATCCAGCACGTCAAATACCCGCTGGGCAGCGGCCAGCGCCCTTTGGATATTGGCGTACACCCGGCTGAGACGTTTAATGGGGTTGGTGATATTGACAACATAAATCAAAAAGGCAATCAGCGCGCCGGAAGTCAGATTGCCGTTGATGACTTCCCGCCCGCCGTACCAGATAATGATGGTAACGCCAATGGCGCCCAGAAATTCGATGATCGGGGTTAAGGTGGCGGTAAGCTGGGCTGTTTTCATTTGCGCCCGGAAATTGGAAAAGTTCTCTTTATTAAAACGCTCGATTTCATAGTCTTCGCGCACGAACGATTTGATAACCCGCACGGCCGAGATGGTTTCCTGCAAGACCGACGTGATGTCGGCGGCCCGTTCCTGGGTAATGCGGCTGGCGGTGCGCAAGCGCTTGCCGAAAATGCTGATGGCCTGGGCTACCAGCGGCAGCGTAATAAAGGTCAGCAAGGACAATTTCCAGTGAATATAAAACATCGCCGCCATCGAACCGATGAGGACGGCTGATTCCGTTACCAGTTCAATGATGCTTTCCACCATCGCGTTCTGCAGGACACCGACGTCATTGGTAATATAGCTCATAATACTGCCGGTCTGGCGCTTTTCGAAATAGGACAGGGACAGGCGCTGCAAATGGCGGTATACCGCCTCGCGAATATCAATAACCACTTTTTGGCCGATATAGGACATCAGATAGGTCTGGCCAAAAAAGAAAATGCCCCTGAGCAAAAATACAACCACAATGCCACCGGCGATCAGATTGAGCATTTGCATATTTTTCGCGGCGAGCACATCATCAATTACATTCTGAATAATCCAGGGAATGAACAGATTAGCGGCCGTCGCTACCACGATGCAAATCACCGCGAGGACAAAGCGATGCAGATAGGGCTTTATATAATTCAGCAAACGCAAGTATATTTTCATGTAATTACCTCACGTATTGATACAAACATTAGGGCTGTTCTTCAGCCGGCAAGCCTTGGGCCACTGCCAGGATAACCTCGGCGACTCTGGTCACGGCGCCGGTTTGTCCCAGTTTTTCCTTGACGGCGGCCAGGTCTGCCAGCACCTGCTGCCGCACCGTCGGATCCGTTAAGAGGGGCAGCGTCTCCCGGGCTATATTCGCCGGGTTGGCTTCGTCCTGCAGCAGTTCCGGCACAATCCGCCGCCCGGCCACGATGTTCGGCAGGCCGATATCCGGTATTTTGACCAATAGTTTCCCTAAGAGATAGGTGAGAGCCGCCAGCTTGTAGATAATGACGGTCGGCGCCCCCATGAGCGTTGTCTCCAGGGTGGCTGTGCCGGAGGAGGCAATGGCGGCATCGGCAAGCCCCATTAAGTCATAGGGATAATCGGTGGTTAAGGTTATGTTCATAGTATAGCCCGCAATTATATTTTGTAGCATTTCCCGGGAAATTGTCGAGGCCACCGGCAAATAAATCTGACACTCCGGCAGTTGTTCGACAATTAACTGACAGGCCGCCAGCATAACCGGCAAAAGTTTCGTGATTTCCTGCTGACGGCTGCCGGGCATTAAGAGCAAAACCGGCCGGTCGGGCCGGGCGCCAAAATGCCGGTACGCGGCGTCTTTGGTCAATTCCGGTTGTACGATATCCACCAGCGGATGCCCCACAAAGGTTACATCGGCGCCCGCCTCCCGGTACACCTCGGCTTCAAAGGGAAAGATGGCGGCAACCCGGTTTACCGTTTGCGCCACTTCCTTCGCCCGACCGCGCCGCCAGGCCCAGGCCGAGGGGCTGATATACGAGACTACCGGAATGCCTTTGGCCTTGGCAATTTTCGCCAAACGCACATTGAAGTCCGGATAGTCGATAATGACAAGCGCGTCCGGCCGCCGCTGATCCATAAGGGCTGCCAGGTTGTCTCTCAGTTCAAACAATTTACCCAGGTTTTTAATGACTTCCACAAAACCGATTACCCCCAGGCCGGCAATATCATACACGACCTCCACACCGGCGGCGCGCATCGCCTGGCCGCCCATGCCAAAGAGTTCTATATCCGGCTGTAAAAGTTTCAGGGCATTGGCAACGCTGGCGCCGTGCAAATCGCCGGATGCTTCGCCGACTGAGAGCATAATTCTCATAGTTTCCTCCAGGAATGCTATATTACCTTACCATAATGCATATATCATGGCTGTCAGCCATTTCAATAACCTTTGGCCGGTTAACCACCAGCGTTTTGCCGGCCTCAATAACCAGCGCCGCCGCGTTAATTTCAATCATGGCGGCTAACGTGTCCGGGCCGACACTGGGAACATCAAAGCGCAGGTCCTGCTGCGGCTTGGCCGCCTTGGCAACAACCACCTTGCCCCGGCCCAGCTGGCCGCCGCGGCGAATGCAGGCATCGGTTCCTTCGATGGCTTCCACTGCCATAACCGCCTTGTGCTTTACCACTACGGTTTGGCCAATATCCAGCCCGCCGATTTTGCGGGCCATATCCAGTCCGAACGCCATATCGGCCTCTTCGGCCGGCGTCGGCGGCCGCTTGGTAAGTACTCCCGCCGCCGGCATTAATTGGCGGATAAACTGGGTCTGATCCAAAACCCCGATGCCTTCGCCGGCGAATTCCCGCACCAGGGCCAGCAGAACGGTATCGTCGTTTAAATCCGGCAGTCCGGCCAGCAGCCGCTGCATCCGGGCATCCGGCCGGGCCGCGCCGCTGAACAAATGCTCCTTGGTGACCTTGCCCAGCATGGTCACCTGCTGTACGTTTTCCTGTTTTATCACCGCCAGCAGCTTGTCGAGTTCGCCCAGGCCAATGGTAAAATGTTTATCCGCGGCCTGGCTAAGGTCCGCATCCACGCCCGGAACCACACTGATGGCTATCACGGCAAAGCCCATGCCGCGAGCGGCACGGGCAAATTCAACCGGCAACCGGCCAATACCGGCAATTAGTCCTATTATATTCATAGATCGGTTCCCACCTTATGTAGCTTGACGCGGCCCGGCCGCGTCAAGCACAGTATAATTCTATATTAGGTTTTGCCGTACAAGGCTCGCCTATACGTTATTCATCCATATCCTTGCGGCCGCGGCAAATACCGCGCTCGGCATTGCGGAGAAACCGCATCATATGCTCAATTTCCTCACAGGAATCCAGTTCCTGTTCCATTACGGCAATGGCCTGAGCCAAAGTTAAGCCGGAACGGTACAGAATCCGGTAGGCTTTTTTCAGGTTGCGGCGCGTGGCTTCGCTCATACCGGCCCGGGACAGGCCAACATTGTTGAGACCACAGACTTTGGCCGGATGACCGTCAACAATAACAAACGGCGGCACATCCTGCACAACCTTCGAGGCCCCGCCAATCATGGCGTTACGGCCGATTTTCACGAACTGGTGGACACCAGACAAACCGCCGATAACCGCCCGGTCCTCCACGACGACATGGCCGGCCAGCGTAGCCGCATTCGACATAATGACATGATTGCCGACAACGCAGTTATGGGCCACATGCGTATAGGCCTGCAACAGGCAGTTGCTGCCTACCCGGGTCTCCTCCCCTTCACCGGTTGCCCGGTTAATGGTGGTAAATTCGCGAATTTTGGTATTGTCGCCAATAAAAACATAGCTTTTCTCGCCACGGAATTTCAAATCCTGCGGATCGGCACCAATCGACACGCTGGGATAAATCACGCAATTCTTGCCGATACTGGTCCAGCCGTCAATGACCACGTGCGCTGCAATTTGGGTGCCATCCCCGATGAGCACATTCTCGCCGATAACGGCATAGGGCCCGATTTCCACATCTTTGCCGATGCGGGCATTGGGATGGACAACTGCTGTTTCATGTATTTTACGTAATGGTATTACAACCGATTCCGGTTTCATATATAATCAACTCCCCACTAAATTAGAACTTGTAAGCAGGTATCGTGTGTCGTTTCTTGCTATATATATTCCGACTGAGCAGTCGAAAAACGGTAAGCGGAATTTAGGCAAAATCAGCCTAATTAGACCGCAAATAAACATTTTTATAAATTATAAGCTAGTTTCCAGTATATATATCAGTATTTCAAGAATTATCGTGAGGTCAGTGCAAACAAAAACTCAGCCTCCGCCACAACCTGGCCTTCAACAAAGGCTTCCGCCCATACTTTGCCGATGGTACCGCGCAGTTTGATAATCTCGGCCACCATATAGAGCTG
>JAEZQV010000370.1 GCA_023441125.1 Bacillota bacterium | reverse complement strand
TCCCTGGACGAAACGGCGCAGGCTGTCGGCACCGATTACGCCAAGCGCATTGAAGCCTATATTCAGAATGCGATTGTCCAGCAGCAATCGTTTGCTCTGCTGCCTGGTTTTCGCACGCCCGCAGACCGTCAGCAGCTTGTTGCCACCCTGGCCGAGTGCCAAAATAATTCCCAGTATTTAGAGACTACGGTGTTTATTGGCCTGGACGGGATGGCCGTCCGGGCAGATGGCAGTTCGGTCCCATTAGGCGACCGGGACTATTTCAAGAATGTCCTTGCTACCAAAAAACCGGTAGTATCCGAACTGCTGCTTTCCAAAACCACTGGTAAACTTGCTTTCAATATTGCTGTGCCGATTATGAGCAATGGCAATATGACCGGGGTGCTGACCGGATCGTTTGCGCTGGATAAACTGACAGCGCTGATAAAAGATCTGCAATGGCTGGATACCGGCTATGGCTTGCTGGCCAATGCCGACGGCAGCGTTATTGCTCATCCGAAACAGCCGGAACTGGTTGGCAAGCTTAATCTAACGGAGAAAAAGGCTGATTCCAGCCTGAATTTACAGCAGGCCGAACAGGACGACCGGATGCTCAGCATGTTCAAAACGAGCGCCGCCAGCGGCAAGAAGGTCCTCGGCGTGTACGACTTTAACGGCATCACCCGGATTGCGCAGATGTCCGCCATCGACCTGCCTGGCGGCCAGCGGTGGATTCTATTGCTCACCGCTCCGGCAACCGAAGCACGGCAATCGTTGACTGTATTAACCCGCAGCCTGACTGTGACAATGGGGATCTGCCTCATGCTGGCGATCGGCGCCATCATCTTTATCAGCCGGCATATTGCGGCTCCTATCCGCCGGCTGCGGGATGAGACGCTGTTATTGACCCAGGGAGATCTGCGGGACCGTTCGCTTAGAGTTGCCACGCACGATGAAATTGGTCAGCTGGCGCAAGGCTTTGGCAGCCTGCGGAGCAGCTGGCGCGCGCTGATTGGCAAGGTTATCGCCGATGCTGAGCAGGTTTCGGCCGCCAGTGTGGAATTGACTAACGGCGCCCAGCAATCGGCCAATGCCGCCAACCAGGTGGCCGGTTCTATTGCTACGATTGCCCAGGGAGCTGCGGCGCAAGCCGGGGCCAGCAGCCATATTGCTGCTGTTACGCAGGATTTGGCCTATAAAACTGAAGAACTGGCCGCTACGGCCGGCACCATAGCCGGCCTTGCTGATTCCGCCTCGCAGGCTGCCGCCCAGGGTCAGCAGGCGATTAGCCAGGCTGTTGGCCAGATGCAGACAATTGGCGATAATTCGGCTGTAATCAGTGCTGCCATGGCTGAACTCAATGCCGGCTCCCAGGAGATCGACGAAATTGTAACGCTTATCGCTTCCATTGCCTCCCAGACCAACCTGCTGGCGTTAAACGCCGCTATTGAGGCCGCCCGGGCCGGTGAACAGGGACGGGGCTTCGCCGTTGTGGCCGAGGAGGTCAGAAAGCTGGCCGAACAAGCCGGTGAAGCCGCTCATAAAATCAGTCTGCTCATTACTCAAAATCAGGTTAATATGAATCGGGCTGTTGCGGCTACGCAGACCGGAACAGGCAATATTCAAACCGGCATTGATCTTGTCGGTTCCGCCGGCGAGACGTTTAATGCCATTGTGGCCAATGTGCTGAATCTCTCCGGGCAAATAAACACGATGTCGGCCTCTATCCGGCAGGCAGTTACCGCTGTCCGCTCTGTAGCGGCCTCGGCCGGTGAAATTGATGCAGCGTCTAAAACTGCGACTGCCGAAGCCGAGACGGTGTCGGCAGCCACGGAGGAACAGTCGGCCTCCATGGAAGAAATTGCCGCTTCCAGCCAGAATCTGGCTGATTTGGCGATAAACCTGAAGGCCGGCGTAGCTAAGTTTAAAATTTAAGAAGAACTGCTAGTTGAAGTGCGCAAAACCGTAGGCAGTGGAGCTTTTATATTGCTGTCCGGCAAATACTGCAACTGGACATAAGGAGAGTCTGTTTTGAATTGGCGGAGAAATCTATGGACACTTGCCTTGGCAGTCATGCTGTCGGGAGCAAGTTACACAATGGTGATACCGTTCTTGCCGCTCTATCTTTTGGATATTGGCGCAAGTCCGGATAGTGTAAATATGTGGTCGGGGCTGGTTTTTTCCAGTACATTTTTGGTGGCTGCCGTGCTGGCGCCGTACTGGGGCCGGTGCGCCGACCCGAGCGGCCGGCGCCGGATGCTCATGCGGGCCGGATTTAGCCTGGCGGTTGTCTATTTTTTAGGCGCCTTTGTCAGAAATCCGCTTGAGCTTTTAATTGTCAGGGTGCTGCAGGGCTTTGCCAATGGTTTTGTGCCGGCGGCCATGTCCATTGTGGCGACAGCCACACCCAAGGAGCATATGGGTTTCAGTCTGGGGATTATGCAAACAACCTTGCTTATTGGCGGGATCATTGGCCCCTTGTTCGGCGGGACGCTGTCACATATCTTTGGCATGCGCCTGTCGTTTGTCATTGCCGCAGCCGTCATTTTTTGCGGGACAGTCATGGTGGGCCTGGTGGTAACCGAACCGGAAAAATGCACTGCCGCCCAGGAAGGCAGTATTCTGGACGATCTAAAGACGGCGGTGGACAACCGCCGGCTGATGCAGATGCTGTTTTTACTGTTTGCAGTGCAGGCTGTTTCCATGGTGCTGCAGCCGCTGATTGCGTTATATGTGGCTGAATTGCAGGGGGGGATTGAAGGGGTGGCGCTAACGGCCGGCGTGGTTTACAGCCTGGCCGGCATTGCCGGCGCCATTGCCGCTCCGCAGTGGGGGCGCATCGGCGGCCGGCAGGGCTTTGCCAAAATACTGGTGATTGCGTTTGCCGGGGCTGGGGTTTTCAATCTGGCGCAGTTCTGGGCGGCCACTATTGTTCAGTTTGGCGTGCTCCAATTTATGTACGGGCTGTTTGTAGTCGGCGTTTTTCCGGCGATTAACACCATCGCGGTATCCTGTACCGATGCCGGTGCGCAGGGCCGGGTTTTTGGCCTGACGACCACCGCCAACCAGTTTGGTTCCATGGCCGGGCCGCTTATTGGCGGAGTAGTAAGCTCCTGGCTGGGAATAAAACCGGTTTTTCTTTTTACCGGTACGATGTTGCTGTTATTGGGGGGACTGGTGCTATTAAACTGGTACCGGCAGGAAGCGGTCTGTCACTGTTCGCCCGTGCCGGAACCCCGCAATAAATAACCCGGATTGCAGATAAGCGGCTGTTGACCGCTGTCTGCAATTTTTTTTATTCCCTTATTTTTTCAAAGGAAATTCTAAAAACAGTCGTGCATAATACAACCATAGACCCGTTACAAATACAGAAATGAGAGGATGGTTAAATAGTATGAACAAGAAAAATAAATGGTTTCTGGCATTAGGGGTTGCGGCCATGGTTACCGCAAATGGTATTGTAATGGCGGCGGTTCCTGCCGATACACAAAATCCAATGGATGGTAAACGCCAGGCTTTTGTAGGCCAAGGTCACAGACCTGACATGAAGGGCTTTAAAGAGGATTATGCCAAACTGCTGGCATTTCTTAAAATAGATGATGCCACTTTCCGGACCGAAATGAAGGCCGGCAAGACCATGGTGGCCATTGCCAAAGAACATGGGGTATCGGAAAAGGCGCTGAAAAATTTTATCACCAAGCAGATGACCAGCCGCATTGAGGAAGGTGTCAAGGGCGGCTGGCTGACAGCCGAGCAGGCGGCCAAAATGAAAGCCGGTATGGCCAATCATGTTGCCGACATGATTAACGGTAAAGGACCGGTTGGCGGCGGTTTCGGACACATGCGCGGCCATGCGCCTTTTGAAGACGCTAAACTGTTGGCGCTGCTCAAAGTGGATGCCGACACGCTTAAAAGCGAACTGCAGGCCGGCAAAACACTGGTGGCTGTTGCCGGGGAACACGGCGTTTCTGAACAAACGCTTAAGGACTTCCTGGTACAGCAAATGACAGCGCGCATTGACGAAGGGGTAAAAGCCGGCCGCTTGACGGCGGACCAGGCTGAAGCAATGAAAGCCAAACTGGCTGACCACGTAACCGCTATGATTAACGGCCAAGGTCCTATGCACGGAGGTTTTGGCGGCATGCATGGCCATGCACCTTTTGAAGATGCTAATTTGTTAGCGCTGCTCAACATGGATGCCGACTCTTTAAAACAGGAACTGCAGGCTGGCAAAACGCTGGCCGCCATTGCCGGGGAACACAATGTTTCCGAGCAGGCGCTGAAGGATTTCCTGGTGCAGCAAATGACAGAACGGATTGATGCCAGTGTAAAAGCCGGCAAAATAACTGCCGACAAAGCGGAAAAAATGAAAGCCAATCTGGCCGACCGTGTGGCTGATATGATAAACGGCAAAGGACCGATGCACAGAGAGCATGGTCCCAGACCGGAAGCAGAAAACCAACAATAGTTGATAAAAGAGGTGCCTCTCATAGGTGGAAAACCTGTGAGAGGCACCTCTGCTCGTTTATATACATAGTAGACTGGCCTGGCCGGCAATATTTCCGTAAAATGACAAATTTTTCATATTACTCCTGCTAAAATAATAAAAAAATAGTTGGATTCAATGAAATTTAGACCTATAAGTAGGCACTCGGTCTAGATGGAGTGAGTAGTGCAACCGGCCGGAAGCAAGGCATGCTTGTTTTTGGCCGGTTATTTTTCTACTTGTAAGGAGGTTGTAATAATGCCTGTACGTTATATAGTTATGGGTGTTCTGGCTGTAGTGATTCAATTGGCATTTGCTGAAACTGCAGGAAAATATAATCAGAGATTGGGTGAGATTTTATCGATGGATATGGTGTTTATCCCTGTAGCCTTTTGTATCATGATAGTTTTAGAAGGCGTGTATCAGATGTTTTTTCGTAACTATGAATGAGCAAAACTTATTACTTAGTGGTCTAATCTAAATTCATTATTAGGCACGAATTTTAAGAAGCGCAACTAAATTAAGCGCGCAATGGTGCTTTGAATACCGTCTTGAACGCCTCGACCAAGGTTATTGATTTTGCGATGAAACTGGGCCAGAAAGTACTCCCCGCCCTGCATATTCCTTGGAACCTGTTATTCTGTCAAATTGGCAAGGCTGTAAAACACTCTATTCGATGCACGTTACATTCGGTTCGCTGTGATGTTGATATATGACGGAGGATAGTTGTTGGATACATAAATTGTATTTAATTTCGAAATAGTTGTCTTGTGTAAATGGATATTTACAAGTATACAGGATACATGAAAAATTTTAAAAAATTTCCTGTATGCTCCTGTAAATAACAGGGGTTTTTGAGGTATAATGGAATAGATTACAGATATAGTTAGTAATGAGATAGGGGTTATTTACCACCGGATGAGGGAAGGTGATCATGAAAAAGTGCACTGGTTACAAACTTTTTGTTATTACAGGCAAACAACAGGGGGTGAGTAGTGGTTAACTTGGTATTTTTATAGCTATAATCTTTTATAAAATTTTAGAGGAGGAAGTTTATGAAACAATACCAAAAGCTATTATTAGGATTTATTTTGGGTGTTATTGCCGGGTTAATTGCGTATTATTCTTTACCGGAAAAAGCTTTTCCTTTCATGACGACATTTACAGAGTTTTGTACTTTAGCCGGTGCTATCTTCCTGAAAATGATTTTTATGGTCGTTGTGCCGTTGCTGGTTTCCGCGCTAATGCTTGGTGTTTATGAGCTTGGTAAGGGCCGCAGCTTGGGAAAAGTTGCTGGCAAATCATTGATGTACACTGTTGTTTTAAGCCTCATTGCCGTGTTTATTGCTATTGGCATTACTAACGTTATGCAGCCAGGCGTTGGGCTGCAGTTTGACAAGGACCAGCTTGCCAAAAATCAGGCCGTTATCTCCATTAATAAAAACATGCAGCTTGCGCAAGCAAAACCTTGGACTACATACATTACGGATTTGATTCCTCAGAACCCGATTGATTCGGCTGCCAGAGCGTTCGGCGGCGAGATTATCGCTGTTATGGTATTTGCATTAATGTTCGGTTATGCTCTGAGCGTATGCATTAAAGATGAAGAGCACGCCTTTATTAAGGTGCTGCAGGCAATCTTTGACTGCTCGCTCAAAATAATCGACTGGGCCATGCAAATTGCTCCTTATGGTATCTTTGCGATTGTATTTAACACTACCTACCGTATGGGGGCCAGCTTCCTGGGCAATGTTGCTTTATTTGCCGGCGTAGTTGTACTAAGCCTGCTGATTCAGCAATTTATTACGTATAGCATATTCCTTAAGCTTTTTGCGAAAACAAACCCCTGGAAATTCTTTGCGGGCTGCCGGGAAGCCTATGTATATGCATTTTCAACTGCCTCTTCCAATGCTACCTTGCCAATCGCCTTGGAGGTTGCAGAAAAATCGCTTAAACTTCCGCCCAAAGTTTCCCGTTTTGTGCTGACTTGCGGTGCTTCCGCCAACCAAAACGGTTCAGGCTTGTATGAAGGGGCCGTACTGCTGTTCTTAGCTCAAGTTTACGGCATTGATTTGACCTTAAGCCAACAGATTGTTGTGGTATTAACCGCCGTTTTGGGCGGTGTCGGCACGGCCGGTGTTCCTGGCGGTACTTTGCCGATAATCGCTATTTTGTGTGTAAATGTTGGCGTACCTGTCGAAGGGTTGGGCTTGATACTCGGCGTTGACAGATTCCTGGATATGTGCAGAACAACCTTGAACGTATCGGGTGATTTGGTAATAGCCAAATTAGTAAGCACAGGATTAACAGAAGAACAGTTAGCCGATGCGCATGATGTAACACCAAATATAAACGCATAAAGATAAAAAGAGGCTGTCTCAATAAAAGAGGCAGTCTCCTTTTTTATGTCTAAAGAAATAAGAGGTAAATCTATAAATCAGTAGAATATTTTTACCAGATCTATATTCCAAGATTAAATCGGCAAAGCTGGAAACAACTAAATGTATCTGTTACAATTTTGGCTGTGAGGAGATAAAGATATGAAGCCATTGAACATTAGCCGCATCTCGCTTATCGGCGTGCCGCTGGACCTGGGTGCCGATCGCCGCGGGGTTGATATGGGGCCCAGTGCCATCCGCTATGCCAAAGTGCGGGAAAAACTCCAGGGCTTAGGTTATGAAGTTGACGACAAAGGCGATATCCTGACCGACAGGCCGGACTCTTGCTACCGGGACGGATCAAGCCTCAAGTACCTGGATGAAATAGAAAGAGTCAATACTGAGCTTTGCCGCATGGTGGCGGGCGAAATGGACAAAGGACGTTTCCCGCTGGTGCTCGGCGGTGATCACAGCATTGCGATCGGCACAATTTCCGGTGTTTTGCAGCATAAAAAGCAGCTGGGGGTTATCTGGTTTGATGCCCATGGCGACATCAATACCGCCGATACTTCGCCTACCGGGAATATTCATGGCATGCCGGTGGCCGTAGGCTTTGGCCTTGGCCATGAGCGGCTGACCGGCGTTGGCGGCAGGGCAGCCATTCTGGACCCCAAAAAATTCGTTATGATTGGCGTCCGGGATCTTGACCCCGGGGAAAAAGTGCTGCTGAAGCAACTGGGCGTTACTGTCTATACCATGCATGAGGTTGATATGCTGGGCATGGCCAAGGTGATGGAGGAAGCCATTCGCCGTGTTTCCTGTGACACCGATGGGGTCCATGTCAGCTTTGATATGGATGTTATGGACCCGCTGCATGCACCGGGAGTGGGGACGCCGGTGTTCGGCGGCCTGACGTACCGGGAAAGCCATCTGGCCATGGAACTGATAGCGGCGGCCAATATTGTTACCAGCGCCGAGTTTGTAGAGATTAATACCGTACTGGATCACCGCAACCAGACCGCCAAGGTGGCGGTGGCTTTAATCGGTTCGCTGCTGGGAGAGCGGGTTTTGTAAAGGCAGGTAAAACATGCAGCAGGAAAAAATTAAGCAGCTTACCGGCATCGCCTGTGTCAATCTGGCCACCTTGGTTTGGGCTTCCAATATGGTCCTGGGGCGCTTGCTGCGGGATGACATTGGCCCGTTTACTATTTCAGCCGCCCGCTTTTTTATCGCCGCGCTGATTTTTGCCGTGCTTCTCCGGCGGCAGCCGCCGGTAGAACGGTGCAGCGGCCGGGATTTTTGGCTACTGGCCGCCATGGCTGTTACCGGAGTGGTGTTGTTCTCACCGATACTGTATTGGGGCCTGCATTACACCACCGCGGTCAACGGGACGATTATCAATGGCCTGGCGCCGCTATTAACCGGCCTGTTTGCCACCTGGGTCATTAAGGAGCCAATGTCCGGGCGGCAAGCAGCAGGGGCTGTACTGGCGCTGGCCGGGGTTTTGTTTTTGGTTTCCGGCGGGTCCTGGACCTTTTGGCAGGCGGCGGCGTTTAACAGCGGCGACCTTATTATTCTCGTGGCCGTAGCCATTTGGGGGCTTTATTCTGTCATCAGCAGCCGGGTGATGCGG
>JAEZQV010000295.1 GCA_023441125.1 Bacillota bacterium | reverse complement strand
GCCCTGGACGTAACCATTCAGGCGCAAATTCTCAAGCTCCTAAAAGACCTGCAAGAGCAGCTTAATACCGCTATCATTTTCATTTCCCATGATCTTGGCGCTGTTGCCGGACTGTGCAACAGGGTAGTGGTAATGTATGCCGGTAAGATTGCCGAGACAGGAATGGCGCTGGATATTTTTCATTCGCCGCAGCATCCTTATACCAGGGCGCTTTTACAGTCGGTACCGCGTGTGGATACAGCCCGCCGGCACCGGTTAGCCGTCATTGACGGACAGCCCCCCGACCTTGTCAGTCCGCCCGGCGGCTGCCCTTTCCATCCGCGGTGTGCGCATGCTATGCGGATCTGTGCTGAACAGTATCCGGCGACGACAACACTCACCGAAGCGCATAGTGTAAACTGCTGGCTGCAGCACCCCGGCGCGCCAGGTCGAAACCGGGAGGTGCAGGCGAATGGCTCAGAGTAAGCTTCTTGAAGTACGTAATCTAAAAAAATATTTTCCGGTTAACACTGATTTCTGGGGCCGTCCCACAACCTGGTTAAAAGCGGTCGATGATATCAGCTTTGATATTTACCGGGGAGAAACGCTCGGTCTGGTAGGCGAAAGCGGCTGCGGCAAATCTACTGCCGGGCGAACAATCCTTCAGCTTTATCAGCCGACCGCCGGCACCATCCGTTTTAGGGGGCAAGTCGTAGGCGGCGGATCGGTCCCCAAACAACTCCGCCGCGAGATGCAAATGATATTTCAGGACCCCTATGCCTCGCTCAACCCGCGCATGACTGTCGGGGATATCATCGGTGAACCACTGGACATTCACGGCCTGGCGGCCGGTAAGGAGCGGACAGAACGGATTCTGGATATTCTGCACCTGGTGGGTCTGAATCCGGAATTTGCAAGCAGGTTTCCTCACGAATTCAGCGGCGGTCAGCGCCAGCGGATCGGCATAGCCCGGGCGCTGGCGGTTAACCCCAGTTTTATTATTTGCGACGAACCGATTTCGGCCCTGGATGTATCCATTCAGGCGCAAATCGTCAATTTACTGGAACAGCTCCAGCAAACACTGGGACTGACCTATTTATTCATCGCCCATGACCTGGCTATGGTAAAACATATCAGCAGCCGGGTAGCTGTCATGTATCTGGGAAAAATTGTCGAGATAGCATCCAGCCAGCAATTATACAGCAATCCCTTGCATCCCTATACCCAGGCACTGTTGTCGGCTATAACCATACCGGACCCGGCGGCTGAGGCCACCAGGGAACGTATCCTGCTGACCGGTGATGTGCCCAACCCGATTACCCCTCCTGCCGGCTGCCGGTTTCGCACCCGCTGCCGTTTTGCTATGTCCCGCTGCGCCGAACAGGAACCACAACTGAGTGAAAGCGGCGCCGGGCGCCTGACTGCCTGCCACTTAATGCACAAATAATTAACAGAAAAAGGAATCTTTATGGAAGAATTACGCCAAAAGCTAGACAGTATTTTATCCCAATATACAGGCCGCTGGGGAATTGTCATCAGCAAGCCGGGCTCCGGCGAAACCTTGGAACTAAACCCGGCAATGGCATTTCCGGCTGCCAGCATGATCAAAGTTCCCATCATGGTGGAAATTATGCGCCAGGCGGCTGCCGGCCTCTTATCCCTGGACGAAATGCTGACCATCACCAGTGAAGCCAAGGTAGACGGCGCCGGTATCCTAAAAGAGCTGCGTTCGGGCTTAACCATGACAATTCGGGAACTTATTACGCTAATGATCATACTCAGTGATAATACAGCTACCAATGTTCTCATTGACCGCATCGGCATGGAAGCGGTCAACCGGTCTATGGTACAATTCGGCTTACAGGCAACCGTACTGCGCCGGAAAATGATGGATTTTTCCGCGGCCCGGGCCGGAAACGAAAATATGACCTCGGCGGCAGATTTAGCCTGGCTGTTTGCCGGTATTGCCAACGCTGCGCTTGGTTTGCCGCCCGAATACAGCGCCAGTATGCTGGATATTCTAAAACGTCAGCAAATCCGTGATAAATTGCCTTTTTTTCTGCCGGAGGAACTTATTATCGCCCATAAAACAGGCACGCTGGCAGGCGTCGAACACGATGCCGGAATTCTGTATTTACCCGGCGGTCCCTGTATTGTTTGTGTGCTCGCCGCCGACCTTGCGGCGAATTATTTAGGGTTGCAGCTGGTTGCCCGCATTGGCAAATGTATCTATGATCACTATCTTAGGAGGAAGGATAATGTCTTGTAAAAAACTGTGGGCCGTTCTGCTCACACTGGCACTGCTCCTTACACTTACTGCCGGCTGCGGCAAAGCCGGCAGCGGCGCTAACGAACAGCTATTCCGCTATGCCCTGGAAGCTGAGCCGGCTACTTTAGACCCGGCCAAATCCACCGCCATTCCGGAATCTTTGGTAGAATTACAGGTTTTCGAAGGGTTGACCCGCCTGGATGCCAAAGATCAGCCCGTACCCGGTGTTGCTGAAAAATGGGAAGTTTCACCCGACGGTCTGAAATACATATTTCATCTGCGGGCCAATGCCAAGTGGTCCAACGGCGATCCTGTCACAGCCCATGATTTTGCCTTTGCCTGGAAACGGGCCTTAAGCCCTGAGGTAGCCTCAGAAAATGCTTATATGCTATTTCCGTTGAAAAACGGGCAGACCTATAATGAGAAAAAGGCGACCGCCGACCAGGTAGGCGTAAAAGTTATTGATGACCATACACTCGAAGTCACCCTGGAAAAGCCAACAGCCTACTTTTTAAGTCTGGTAGCTTTTCATGCTTTTTACCCGGTTCATCAACAGACAGTAACAGCCAGTCCTGATAACTGGGCCAACGAAGTCAATACCCTGATCGGCAACGGTCCCTTCAAAATCAGCAATTGGGTGCACAGCGGTAAAATTGAATTCGCCAAAAACGATCAATACTGGGACACGGCAGCCGTTAAGCTTATCAAAATGGAATGGCCGATCAGCGATTCTCAGACCACCCGGCTGGCTATGCTCGAAAACAGTCAGGTTGATATGATGGTAGAACCGCCTGTCGTGGAACATGACCGGCTTACGCAAGCTGGACTGCTTAAAATCTCCCCGTATCTGGGACTGTATTATTATGTGTTTAATACACAAAAAGCTCCTTTTGACAATGCCCAGGTTCGCAAAGCGTTTGCCCAGGCCATTAACCGGGATTTGCTGGTCAAAAACGTAATCAAAGGCGGTAAAAAACCGGCCTATGCCTGGGTGGCGCCAGGCCTGACCAATCCGGCTACCGGCAAGGATTTCCGGGAAGAAGGCGGCAATTACGCCCTGGAGGATGCCGCTCAGGCAAAAAAACTGCTTGCTGGCGCCGGTTATGCTGACGGCAACGGCCTGCCACCGGTCACGCTGCTGTTTAATACCGGCGAACTGCATAAAGCAATTGCCGAAGCCGTACAGGAAATGTGGAAACAAAATCTGGGAGTAAGCGTCACGCTTACCAACCAGGAGTCCAAAGTGTTTTTAGAATCGCGTAACCAGGGCGACTTCCAGGTAGCCAGAGCTTCCTGGGTCGGGGACTATGCCGATCCCATGACCTTTATGGATGTTTTCAAGGATCCTGACAATGATGCCAAGTACAATAATCCCGCCTATAACCGCCTTATAGAACAGGCTCAGTCCACCAATGACCAGCAGGTGCGGATGCAAGCCATGCACGCGGCTGAAAAAATTCTTTTTGATGACGCGGTGATTATCCCCATTTATTACACCACTCAGCCGTTTGTAGCCAAGCCCTATGTTAAAGGGTATTTCTGGTCGGTGCTGGGACTGGCCGACTTTAAAACGGCGTATATAGAAAAGTGAACTAAAAGGGATATGCCGGCTACTGCGCGCATATCCCTTTTATTAACGAATATCAAGGAGATGACAGTATGAACTCCATTCCCCGGATCAAACCACGCAAACTTAATCCTGGCGACACCTTGGGCATAATTGCGCCGGCCAGTCCGGGCGACCAGGAAATGGCCGCTGCCGGTATTGAATATCTGGAGGCCCAAGGCTTCCGCATCCGTCTGGGCAGGACGGTACACCAGGAGCACGGCTATCTGTCCGGTGCGGACGCACCGCGCGCCGCCGACATTAATGCCATGTTTGCCGATGCTGACGTTCAGGGCATAATCTGCCTGCGAGGCGGCTACGGCGCCATGCGCTTATTGGAGCTTTTGGATTATGATGCAATCAGTAAGAACCCTAAAGTGTTTATCGGGTATAGTGATATTACAGCCCTGCACGTCAGTATCGGCCAACGCACCGGTCTGGTTACCTTTCACGGCCCCATGGTTGCTTCCGACATGGGTAAAGGCCTGCCTGATTATACTGCAGATTATTTTTGGCGGGCCGTCACCCGTTCTGAACCGCTTGGTCCCATTAACAATCCGCCCCTGTTCCCGCCTGCCGCCGTTATCACTGCCGGAACCGCTGCCGGCTGCCTGACCGGGGGAAATTTGACACTGATTGCCGCCACGCTGGGAACACCCTACGAAATTGATACCTGCGGAAAAATCCTTTGTCTGGAGGAAGTCGGTGAAGCGCCGTACCGCATTGACCGGCTGCTCACCCAGTTATCCCTGGCCGGTAAACTGCGGGCGGCAGCCGGGATTGTGGTTGACGTGTGTGCCGCTTGCGATGCCGAAGCCACGCCTCCCAGCTTCACCGTGGAGGAAGTATTGCACGATCGCTTGGGCGGACTAAACAAACCGGTTCTCATGAATGTATATTTTGGCCATACTGCCGAAAAAGCCACGCTCCCGTTTGGAGTTATGGCAACACTCAGGACTGACTGCGATGGATTAGTCATAACCGAGTCAGCCACCGGCGATTGACTGCAACAATGATTACTATCAGACAAAAGTTCATTCCAGGAGGTAAAAATGGATAAACAGGCCTTAAAAAAACAAGCCCTAGCGTTTGTGGACGCTATGGCTCCGGAACTTGAGGAAATTAGCCTTACGCTGCATCGCACCCCGGAACTGGGGGGCCAGGAATATCAGGCAGCCCGGCTGCTTACGCTAGCAGCCGAACGCCGCGGTTTTTCCGTTCGGCAAAATATCAGCGGCTATGAAACAGCTTTTATTGCCAACAAAGGCATCACAGGTCCAAAAATCGCCTTTTTAGCCGAATATGATGCTTTACCCCAGCTTGGCCATGCCTGCGGCCATAACCTGATAGCCGCTATGAGCTGGGGGGCGGCGGCGGCGCTGGCGGCGGTGGCCGGTGACCGGGCCACTGCTTATTTGATCGGCTGTCCGGCTGAAGAAACGAGCGGAGCAAAAGTTGCCATGGCGGCTGACGGTATTTTCGACGGGTTAACGGCGGCACTCATCATCCATCCTGCCGACAATAACAGTATTGGCGGCACTTCTTATGCCACCCATCCGCTCAAAGTAACCTTTCACGGCCGTCCGGCCCATGTGGCCAGCAGCACCGACAAAGGGGTAAATGCCTTGGATGCCCTTGTGC
>JAEZQV010000256.1 GCA_023441125.1 Bacillota bacterium | reverse complement strand
GGACTTGGATAAGCCATTGGTGGCTATTGTTAATACGCAGAATGAGACGATGCCCGGCCATCTGCATTTGGACAGCATCGCCAAAGCGGTGCGGGAAGGCGTTATCGCCGCCGGGGGAACGCCGATTGAATTTCCGACCATCGGCATCTGCGACGGTATAGCGCAGGGAAATTACGGTATGCATTATCCGCTGGCGAGCCGGGAGCTGATCTGTGACTCGGTGGAGTGCATGGTAAACGCTCACCAGTATGATGCCATGGTGCTGATCACCAACTGTGACAAAATTACGCCAGGTTTACTCATGGCCGCGGTACGGCTCAACATTCCGGCAATTATGATCAGCGGCGGGCCGATGGCTACCGGCTGTGTTGACGGCCAGGAAATCGGCTATACCGACTTAATGGCTGCGCAGGGTGATGTGGCCCGCGGTATTATCACCCGTGAGGAATTAGCCAGAAGAGAAAGAGATGCATTGCCGGGCTGTGGTGCCTGTAACCTTTTGGGAACGGCCAACACGATGAATTTCCTGACCGAGGCCCTGGGGATGTGCCTGCCGGGAGCTACCTGCCTGGCCGGTACCGGCCGCAGGCTGGCTTTAGCCAAACAGACCGGGATGAAGATTATGGAGCTTTATAATAAGTCCATCTTACCGCGCCAGATTGTAACCAAAGAAGCCATTGAAAATGCAATCACCGTCGACCTGGCAATCGGCGGCTCCACCAATACCATCCTCCATTTAACCGCCCTGGCGAAAACGGCCGAAATTGACTTTGACATCAACAGCTTTGCCGAACTGGCTCAAAAAGTTCCGCACCTTGTAAAGATCAAGCCGGCAAACAATGGCCACTATCCGGCCGATGTCCACCATGCCGGCGGCATAACGGCGGTTATGAACCAGCTGTGTCAGCACGGGCTTTTGCACAAAAGTGCCCTGACGGTGACGGGAGAAACGGTGGCCGCGAACGTCCAGGCGGCCAAAGTAATAAACAGTACGGTCATCAGGCCGATGGACAATCCCTACTCGGCCAAAGGCGGCCTGCAGCTCCTCTATGGCAACCTGGCCCCGGAAGGCTCGGTCTGCAAGAGCGCGGCCGTGGTGCCGGAAATGTATCATCACAAAGGGCCGGCCCGAATTTTTAACCAGGAGGAACCGGCGGTCGCGGCTATCTACGGCGGGCAGATTAAACCCGGCGACGTGGTGGTAGTCAGGTATGAAGGGCCGAAAGGCGGCCCGGGTATGCGGGAAATGCTCACGGCTACGGCGGCGATTGTCGGTATGGGCCTGTCCAAAGAGGTAGCCTTGGTAACCGACGGACGCTTTTCCGGTGCCACGGCCGGGGCCGCTGTCGGCCACGTTTCGCCCGAGGCGGCCGAAGGGGGACCCATTGCTCTTATTGAGGAAGGCGACCTGATTGAAATTGATATTATCCACGGCACCATTCACCTGCATGTTGCCGACGAGGAGCTGGCCCGGCGCAAAGCCGCCTGGAAGCCTGTCAAACAGGATCACGTAATTAAAGGCAGTTATTTAGAACGCTATGCCAGGATGGTATCATCAGCCATGGCCGGCGCTGTGTTTAAATAAGGTTTGCAAAGCAATAAACCAAAGGAGGAGAAAAATTATGGCAAAGACCAAGATAACAATTCCTGAGATTCTTGCAACCAAAACCAATGGTAAGAAGTTCAAAATGATTACCGTGTATGATTATCCCATGGCCAATCTTGTAGACCGCTCTGCCGCCGAACTTATTTTAGTCGGCGATTCGTTGGGGATGGTAATCCAGGGTCATGACGGCACCATACCTGTAAACCTGGAGGATATACTGTATCACCTCAAGCTGGTCCGCCGGGGAGCCCCCAATACCTTTGTCGTCGGTGACATGCCTTTTCTGTCCTACCAGATTAATAAGGACGAAGCAATTCGCAATGCCGGTACGCTTTTAAAGGCCGGCGCCGATTGTGTGAAGATGGAGGGCGGCAGTAAAATTGCCGACACCGTCAAAGCGGTAGTGGATGCCGGTATTCCGGTTATGGGGCACATTGGTCTGACGCCGCAGACGGCCGCTATGATGGGGGGCTTTAAAGTGCAGGGCAAAAGTGCCGCAGCGGCGGAGAAACTCATGCAGGATGCCATAGCCATCGACAATGCCGGTGTATTTGCCATGGTGCTGGAATGCATGCCGGCCAGTCTGTGCAAGCTCATTACCGAGCGGGTCAAATGCGCGACCATCAGCGTGGGCGGCGGCAAGGACTGCAATGGCCATAACCTCAACGCCTATGACCTGGTCGGCATTTTTGACAAGTTTGTGCCGAAATTTGTTAAGCAATATGCGCAGATGGGGCCCCAGATGGTGGCAGTATTTGATACCTGGTGCAAAGAGATTGACGACGGAACTTTTCCGGAGGAGAAACACTGCTTTACCATGAACGACGAGGATTTAAAACGCTTGTACTAGTAAATTTTTATATAAAGAGGTGTCAGACATGGCGAAAAAAACAATCAATGATTTTGCCCAAATGGTGGAGAAAGGCGAAAAAATCGTCTATTTAACGGCTTACGATTATCTCACGGCCAAAATGCAGGAAAAAGCCGGTGTGGACATGATCCTGGTAGGCGATTCCCTCGGCATGGTGACTCTGGGTTATGACACTACCTTTCCGGTGACCATGGACGACATGGTGCGCCATTGCCAGGCCGTCCGTCGCGGCGCGCCCAACACCTTTATTGTCGGCGATATGCCTTATATGTCCTACCAGAAATCCGATGAGGAAGCGGTAGCCAATGCCGGCCGCCTGGTGAAAGAAGCGCTGGTGGACTGCATCAAGCTGGAAGGCGGCGGGGAAATGATCGCCAGCCGGGTCAGGGCCATTCAGCAGGCCGGCATTTTGGTCATGGGGCATATCGGTTTAACGCCGCAGTTCATGGGGCAAATCGGCGGCTATAAAGCCCAGGGCCGCAGTGCGGCCGCCGCGATGAAAATTGTGGACCAGGCCCGGATCATTGAGGCAGCCGGGGCCTTCAGCATTCTGGTAGAAGGCGTGCCGCCGGTGGTAGGCAAAGCCATAACCGAAAAAGCCGGCATCCCCATCCTGGGAATCGGCGCCGGTTCCTATACCCATGGCCAGCTGTTAATTTATGCTGATATGGTGGGGATGTACGATAACTTTACACCCAAATTCGTTAAAAAATATGCCAATGTGGGCGAGGTGCTGGTCAAGGCCTTTGCCGAGTACACCCAAGAAGTGAGGCAGGGTCAGTTTCCTGTCGACACCGAGCATGCCTATAAAATGAGTGAAACGGAAATAAAAGAATTTTTAGCAGCCCTGGAAAAGTAAGCTGGCTGCGGGGCGCGGCCGCCTTACCTGCACAGGTAAGGGGCCTTGCCTGGCGGTTGACTCTTTTTAATAAGCGAAAAAATCGGAATATTCAAAAGCGGCTTTGCGTTGGCAGCCGTTTCCCGGCCAATAGGGTTTATGGCGTTGCACGGGGAGGATTTGCTTTACAAACAGTTAGCTGAATAAGCATAAGGGTGTGGGAGGTCACTGTTTTGTTCGAAGATTATGTGGATTTACCTTTGCCTAACATGATTAAAGTCCGGCAGAAATTCGCCGCTGCTGAACTGCGTGATTTACACTCCGTCATGGCTGAGCAGTTTTCCCGGCCGGAAATCGCTCCGTTGATCAAGGCCGGGGCGCGCATTGCCATTTTGGTTGGCAGCCGCGGCATAGCCAGAATCGACGAGATCGTGGCCTTAACGGTAGCAGAACTGAAAAAAAGGGGGGCGGCGCCATTTCTTGTACCGGCCATGGGCAGTCACGGCGGTGCTACCGCCGCAGGCCAAATTGAAGTATTAAACAGTTTGGGTATAACCGAAGAACGTGCCGGGGCGCCCATTATGTCCTCAATGGATACCGTTGAGTTGGGCCAGGCAAGTTCAGGACTGCCGGTCTACTTTGACCGGCATGCGGCCAAGGCCGACGGCATTATCCCCATTGGCCGGGTTAAAGCCCATACCGCATTCCGCTACCGGTGCGAGAGTGGTATTATAAAAATGCTGACAATTGGTGCCGGCAAACAGCGGGGCGCGGATGCCTTGCATTCCCGTTTCAGTGTCGCTGGTTTTGGCGCGCTGCTGCACGCCGCCTATGTGCAGGTATGCAGCAAACTGCCGGTTTTGTTTGGTCTGGCGATTGTGGAAAATGCCCATGACCGGCCGGCAATTATTGAAGCCATCCCGCAAAAGCTAATAGAGAAACGGGAGCCCGAACTTTTGCAGCAGGCCTTTGCACTAATGCCGAAGATACCATTTACTAAGTTTGATGTTCTGATTGTGGATCAACTGGGGAAAAACATCAGCGGGGACGGTATGGACCCCAACATTACCGGGCGCTACGCCGTCGACATAAAGAGCCACCTGGATTATCAGCGGCTTGTAGCGCTTGATCTTACGCCCGAAACTCACGGTAATGCGCTGGGCGTGGGAATGGCGGATATAACCACGCGGAAACTGGTCGCAAAAATCGATTATAAAAAAGGGTATATGAATGCCTTTACCTCAAAAATTGTGTTGGCCACGGTGAAAATCCCCATGACGCTGGACACCGACCGGGAAGCAATCGCCGTGGCGATAAAAACCTGCGTATGTGTTGAACCCGGTCAGCACAAGGTAGTCAGAATCAAAAATACTTTGCAAATCAGCGAATTGGAAATTTCCGAAACACTGCTGCCCGCAGCCGCCGCGAATGATCAGCTGGAAATAATAGGCCAGCCTGTGGCCATGCAATTTGATGCTGCCGGCAATCTGTTGTAGTAAATTTTTTAAGAATTTCGCGGGTGCAGTCAGTAGCTGCCGGCAACCGCAGTAATGGCTGAGTCTGGCTAGACGGCCACAAGCAAACGAGGAGGATGAGAATGAGTAACACAGCATTTACGGAAGAAATGCAGGAACAACTTATGACGAAGCTGCGCTGGCGCATTGTGCCTTACATTATGCTGTTATACGTCGTATCCATGATGGACAGGCTTTGTATCAGTTTTGGCGCATTGCAGATGAATAAGGAGCTTGGTATCAGCGCCAGCGCTTTTGGCATGATTGCCGGTATTTTCTTTATCTCCTATTTCTTTTGCGAAGTACCGAGCAATGTCATTATGCATAAAGTCGGCGCCCGTATCTGGATTACCCGGATACTTGTCAGCTGGGGTATAGTGACCATCTTTACCGGTTTTTCCGACACGGTAACCCATCTGGCAATCTGGCGTTTCCTGCTCGGAGTGGCGGAAGCCGGTTTCTATCCCTGTATGATTCTATATTTGACACTGTGGTTTCCCGCCAAGCATTTGGGGCGGACAATCTCGCTGTTTATGTGCGGGATGGCTATCTCCAATATTGTAACCGGACCGCTTTCGACCTGGATTATGGACAATGTTACCTGGTACGGCATGGCGGGCTGGCGCTGGATGTTTATTATTGAAGGCATACCGGCAGTGCTGCTGGGTATAACTACCTTTTTTGTATTGACTGACAGGCCTGAGCAGGCGAAGTTTCTGACACCCGCGGAAAAAGACTGGCTGACGGCGGAACTAGGCCGGGAACATGAAGCCAAAAAACAGAAAATGCAGGTTTCCAAATGGGCTGTATTCCGTCAAAAGCGGGTTTGGTATATTTCGTTCCCATATCTTTGCTATATCATTGCCTTATATGGTCTGGGCATGTGGATACCACAAATCCTGCGGGCCTTGTCCCAGGTACTCACCAATTTTCAAATCGGCCTCATTTCAACCTTACCGTACATTGTTGGTGTAATTGCCATGGTGCTGGTAGCCAGGCACTCGGACAAAACGCTGGAGCGGCGTTATCACGTAGGTTTGCCGATTCTTTTCAGCTTCTTCGGTTTAATTGCCCTGACGCTGACGAAAGACTTATGGTTAGCTATGCTGTTTATTTGTATTAGTACGGCCGGCATATACAGCTTTGTCGGCACCTTTTGGACCTTGCCCAGTTCCTTTTTGAGTGAGGGCACAGCGGCGGTCGGTATCGGCATTATCAATTCGGTCGGTAATCTGGGCGGTTTTTTCGGCCCCTATGCCGTAGGCTTTTTAAAGGATGCAACCGGCTCAACCTCGGCCGGTATGTATGTGTTAGCCGGTTTTGCCCTATTTGCCACGATCTCGGTTTTGCTTATTCCGGCCAAGGATCTGGAGATTAAAACCAAGGGAGATACTTTGAAGGCTTGATATTTTTAAGAATAAGGATATGAAGCCGCAAAGAGCGAGCAGGCCTGGCGCTTATTCTGTAGCAGGGGCAAGGCATTGCCTTGCCCGGTCGCAGCTCGTTAGACAAAAGATCGCGAATAGTCAAAAGGGGATCAGGGCGGAGGACGGCGATGGGAGGACTTTTTTGAAAAACCAGCCTTGTCTAGGCTGATTACCCGGAAAAGACCGAATATTTGTTACTGTCAGGCCACTGGTTATCAGTAAAACTCTTAACCGCAGCACCAGCTGGACGTAAGGCCGGGAGGAGGTAGGTGCGAAGCGAAGGACAGTTAGGCAATTTCAGTCCGTTATTCAGTAAAGATGGTGAATTTATCGGGAGGTGTATTAATTGGCAAATATCACTTTTAGCGAAGCGCGCGAGAACGAGCTGATGAAAAAAATCCGGTGGCATCTGGTGCCTTATGTCATGCTGCTGTACATCGTGGCCATGCTGGACCGGGTAAATATCGGTTTTGCCGCGCTGCAGATGAACAAGGATCTGGGCATCAGCGCCAGTATGTTTGGCATGCTGGCAGGTATCTTCTTTATATCCTACTTCTTTTTCGAGGTGCCCAGTAATGTAATTATGCACAAGGTAGGGGCCCGCAAATGGATTGCCCGGATTCTGGTCAGCTGGGGCCTGGTAACCGTTTTCCTGGCTTATGCCCAGAACGTTACCCATGTGGCCATCTTAAGGGCGTTGTTAGGAGCGGCCGAAGCCGGTTTTTATCCCTGCATTATCCTGTACTTTACGTTTTGGTTCCCGACCAAGCATTTTGCCAAAACCATGTCGCTGTTCATGTGCGGCCAGGCGCTGGCGAATATCTTTGTCGGCCCGATATCGTCCTGGATCATGGAAAATGTTACCTGGCTGGGGTTGGCGGGCTGGCGCTGGATGTTTGTTTTAGAGGGAATCCCGGCAGTCCTCCTGGGTTTTGTCACCCTGTTTACCATGGTGGACAGACCGGACAAGGCCAAGTTTCTGACGGACGAAGAAAAACAGTGGCTTTTGGCCGAACTGGAACGCGAGCATGTGGCCAAACAGCTGAAAGTCAAAGTAGCCAATAAGTGGGAAGTATTTAAAAACAGCCGGGTGTGGCACCTATCGTTCTGCTATCTCTGCTATGTTCTGGCGCTCTACGGACTGGGGATGTGGATGCCGCAGATCCTGAAAAACCTGGCTCAAGCCATGAGTTTGTCCAACATTGGTCTGATATCCACCGTTCCTTATATCTGCGCCGCCATCGTCATGGTGTTAGTCGCCAAACGGTCGGATGCCGCGCAGGAGCGGCGGTATCATACGGCCCTGCCGATCGGGTTGACCTTCTTTGGGCTGATTGGTTTAACCATGACCGATAATCTGCTGATTTCGATGCTGCTGTTATGTGTAAGCCAGGCTGGTATTTACGCGTTTGTCGGCACCTTCTGGACTTTGCCGAACATGTATCTGTCGGAAGCCACGGCGGCGGTCGGTATCGCCATTATCAATTCGACCGGCAACTTAGGCGGATTTTTCGGCCCGTATATGGTCGGGTTTCTGAAAGATATGACCGGATCGACCGCCCTTGGCATGTATTTCCTGGCCTCCTTTGCAATCCTGGGCACTATCTCGGTCCTGGCGATTCCACCCAAGGAAACAGCGGCCGAATCCTTGCAGGCCAATATAAAGGCCTAGCAGCTACAAAAGAAACGGCGTAGGCGAGTTCAATGAACGCGTGGCCAGTGGCAGAAAAGGCTGTAGGGAAATCCTCCGGCCTTTTCATTCTTTGGCAGGCGCTGGACAATAAATTCATGATACCGGTCAATAAATTAGGCAGGTAATTGATTGATTATTAAAAAAGTAATAAATATTTAAACTTCAATATAGGGAGGCAAGACAATAAATGAAAAACTTTACCCTGAAATACGGGACGGAAGAATTATCTTTCTCAGTCCCGGCGGACCAAGTGCTGCACGAAATCACCGGCAGGCAATATCCGCCGGTTACCGATATTGGACAAGCAGTCAGGACGGCATTAGCCAGCCCGATCGATTCACCGCCGCTGGCCGAACTGGTAAAGCCGGGCGAAACAGTGGCGATTGCCGTCAGTGATATTACCCGGAGCTGGCAGCAAATGCCGCTCATTTTGCCGGAGGTAATCGCCACCCTGAATAAGGCCGGGGTGCCGGATGAAAATATTACTATTATTATCGCTGTCGGGGGGCATCGTAAAAACACCGAGCAGGAATTTGTGCAGCTGTGCGGCCCGGAAATTTGCCGGCGTATAAAAGTAGTAAACCACGATGCCTGGGCTGAGGACAATCTGGTTTACTATGGCAGAACCAGCCGGGGCACCGAAGTGGCGATCAATAAAATAGCCGCCGACGCCGACCGGTTGATTTTGACCGGCGGGATAGTTTACCATTACATGGCCGGATTTGGCGGCGGCCGCAAGAGCATCATACCCGGTATCAGCTCCATTAAAACTATCCGGCAGAATCATTTGTGGGGGCTGGGGCCTGCGGAGGGAGCAGGCTCGAATCCCCATGCGGCTTCCCGCCGGACCCAAGGCAATGAACTGCATGAAGATATGATGGAAGTGGCGGGCTTTGTGCAACCGGATTTTATTATTAATATGGTACCTACGCCGGAAGGCCGGTTTGCCGGTATTTTCGCCGGCAACTGGGTTTCGGCCTGGCAGGAGGGCTGTAAGCTGGTAGACCGGCTGTACGGCGTGGAAATCGACCAGCAGGCCGATATTGTCATAGCGACTGCCGGTGGTTTTCCTAAGGATATCAATCTTTATCAAACCGGCAAGACCATGGACAATGCCTACTACGCCGTTAAGAAGAACGGCGCGGTCATTATCCTAAGTGAATGTGCGGATATTGCCGAGCCGCAGGAGTTTTCCCGCTGGTTCCAGTATGAAGATAAGCTGGCAATGGAAAAGGCATTACGGCAGCAATTCGGCATTCCGGGCTGGGTGGCGCTAAAAGAAGCCGAGTGCAGCGACTATGCAACCTATATTCTGGTAACCAAGGCGGAGAATGCCGAGTTTGTCGGCAAGACCGGCATGATACCCGCCACATCCATGGAAGAGGCTTTGCGCATTGCGCAGGAAAAGTGCGGCACCGACAAGCCGACGTACACGGTGATGCCGCAAGGTGCCAACACCTTGCCGATTCTGCCATAAGGGCAGGAGAACAGCTAGGCCGGATAGGCCCAGCACCTGGCAAAAGCCGGTATTGAGTTTTCTGCGAAAGCCTGGTATGCTATTTTGAAAAGCTCAATTTAGCGTCAGGCTAAGGCCGGTTATATGTAACCTTACCGTTGCCTTTGGCACTTACCATGGAGGGGTTATTACGAATTTATTATGGGCACTAGGCATTAGCGGTTTCCTGGTAAATGCCGACAGCAGGGCGATTGCACCGGTTTTGCCAGCTATTGCAAACGATTTAATGATCCGGGAAGCAGCAGTAGGCTTACTGATTTCAGCTTTTACCATACCCTATGGTTTATTACAGCTGGTATATGGTCCTATTGCCGACAGATTTGGCAAAGAACAGACGATCATAGTTGCCCTGTTCCTTTTTTCCCTGGCCGAACTGGCCTGCAGTACAGCGGACAGTTTTATGTCTCTTTTCCTGCTGCGGATCGTCAGTGGAACGTTTGCTGCCGGCGTTATTCCGGTTTCACTGGCGCAAATCGGCGACATAGTTGCTTTGGAGGAAAGACCCCAGGCCATCTCCTTCTTTATGTCGCTGTCCATGTCGGGCCAGGCGATGGGGATTGTAATTGGCTCCATGCTGGCCCAGTTCTTTAGCTGGAAGTTTATTTTTCTATCCATTGGCGTCGCCGGGCTGATCGTAGGACTGGCATTTATCCGGCAGAGACCGCAACCTGCACAAAAAACGCCTGCAGAACAGCTGCCGTTAGCCGTCCGCTATAAACGGATTTTTTCCAGCCGGCGTTCCCGGATCGTTTATCTGGCGGTAGGCTTGGAAGGCGTCGTGTTGTTTGGCGGCTTTACCTACCTGGGCGTCTATGGCAATAAGTTCCTTGGGCTGGATTATTTTACGGTTGGTTTACTGACGGCAGGGTTCAGCGTAGCCGCTTTTACCGGCAGCCGTTTTGTCAGCCGGCTTATCAGCAAGGTGGGCCAGCAGCGCATGCCGTTAGTTGGCTCTACTCTGATAACCTGCGCCTTTGCCCTGATATGGCTGATTGCTCACTGGGGCGCGCTATTAGCCGGCTTTTTTCTGCTGGGTTTGGGGTTTATCATTCTTCACACCACCTTGCAGACCTATGCCACAGAACTTTTGCCGGCAGCGAGGGCAACCTGCATGGCGCTGTTTGCCTTCTTTTTATTCTTAGGCAACGGCATCGGTCCCGCCTGTCTGGGCTGGGTGTATGAGGCTGCCGGCGCGCAGGGAATGCTGGCGGCGACAACATTCTGCATGGTGGGCTACACCGTGTTTTGCAAGCTGGCATTTAAACAGTTCGCTGTACAATCGCCGGCGCAGGGCTAAGCTGTAAGCAGGAGTATACCGGTTCATGGCTAATTGTAATTTTGCAGAGCAATTTTCAAGAAATGCGGGGTAAATACCATGACAGACGCTGTTATAGATAACATAAAAGAGATGCTGCAGCTGGATATTCTGGATGCCCAGCATTTTGAATGGGGGGAACAGCACTGGCTGCAACTGGATCCGGACAATGCGGAGATACAGCCGATCGTATCCGTGGCTGTCGTATACCCCGGAGCGGAACAGCGCCAGCATGCGCACTCAGGCTATATTGAAATTGTGATTGGCCTCAAAGGTCTGACCCAGCATTGGTGTGACAACCGGGAAATTCGCCTGGGTGAAGGCAAAATCGGCTATATCCGGGAGGGCAGCAAACACCGCCTGTTAAATAACTCCCACGAGTCTGCCTGTTTTTTGAGCATTGTTTACTCTACCATACCCCGGCCATTGCGGGCGATGACAACCGGCAGCGATATTGAGTTGAATGAAGTGGCCAAAGTAATCAATCTGGACGCGATCGCCGAAAAATTTGCGCAAACGGTCGATATGACGGTTACGCTGATGGATGTGGCCGGTAATTTTCTCACTGACAGCAGCAATCTTCCGGCTATGTGCAGACTATGCCGGCAGGAACGGTGTGGCAACTGCGTTTTAAGCGCGCCTGCCTCTCTCGTAATTTCTACCGAACTGAAATTGTTTCATTGCAAATTTGGCGTTGCCTCAATTCAAAGTCCCATCATTATCAATGACCGGGTATTGGGTTATTTAGGCTGCGGTTATGGCAGAATGTCAGCCGATGTGCCCACGACTGCTTTATCGCAGGATATGTATTTGAAATTACGGTTTTTTAACAGGAACCAATTGAAGTCGGTAGCGGAAACCCTGTCACTGGTAAGCGCTTCGCTGGTGCAGTTGATGATCAATTCCATGAAAGAAAAAGAAATAAGCAGTTATAGAATGAGTTTGTCGGCAGAACGGGAAATGAAGGCGCGGCTGCATAATTCTTTAAGCCAGGCAAGGCTTAAGTTTTTGGAATCGCAAGTGAATCCCCATTTTTTATTCAACACGTTAAGTACCATTGCCCAACGGGCTGAAATGGACGGCGCCGCCACCCTGGCGTCGCTGACCTATTCACTCTCCAATTTGCTGCGTCTAAGCCTGGGCAAGGCTGAGTCGCTTGTGACGATAGCGGAAGAGTTAAGCTATATCAAGGATTATCTGTATATTCAGAAAGAACGTTTTCCCAACAAATTTGATATTCATATCGATATCGACCCCGAAATATTAAAAGTTCGTATCCCGTTTATGACAATCATGGTGCTTATAGAAAATTCGATATTGCACGGTTTTAAGAACGTCCGTGATCAGGGCCGGCTGCAAGTCCGCGGCTACAAACAGGCTGCCTGCGGGATTATCGAAGTGGCAGACAACGGCTGCGGCATACCTGACTGTATCGCTGCGGCGGTCCGTGAATTGCCCGCTGCGGACGGTGAGCCGCCGAACTTAAACGGAATCGGTATCAAAAACATCTTTTTGCGCCTGAAGCATTATTATGGAGAGACATTTACCCTGACACTTGAACGGAAGGCCGCAGGGGGAACCCTGGCGCGGATTGCTGTTCCCATGTAGCGTTAGTTTGCGAGGATGGCCGATAAGGGGGGAATACCATGTACAAGATGCTTATTGCTGATGACGAGCCCGCTGTACGGCAATATCTCCATTTTATTGTCAAACAACATAACCTGCCGTTTCTGATTTGCGCGGAAGCCGAGGACGGGGAGCAGGCCGTGCAAATGGCCAGTAGTCTTCAACCGGATTTTTTTATCTTGGATATTAACATGCCGATTCTTAACGGCCTGGCTGCCGCTCAGCTCATAAGAGCGAAGCGGCGGGAAGCGATCATCTACATGCTGACTGCCTACAGCCAGTTCGAGTATGCCCATCAGGCTTTGCAGACTCAGGTTGCCGGCTATTTGCTTAAACCGATAAAACCCCAGGAACTTGTTGATACGCTTAAAAAAGGGATTGCGACTGCTTTGAACCAGCGCATGTCTGCCTGCCGCCTCCAGCGAATGGAACACCAGATAGAAAAAGATAAAGCGGTAGTAGTAAAACAAAAATTATTTGAATTATTAAAAAGCGGCGGTAATTGCCAGGCATTACAGCTATTGCGCTGTATTGCCAAAAAGGATAATTTTTGGCCTAGGGCGATCGTTTCGCTGTCTTGTTTGCCGGCGCCGCAAGTACCTGTTGCCAGTGGAACCGAGGAGCGTCTGCTGGCGGAATGTATAGGCCGGTTTGGCGAACAGGCCATTGTCACGTCTTTCAGCGAAGAAATCGTTATGATTTTTGCGTGCTGGGATTATGGCTTGCATCGAGAACTGCAAGTGAAGTTAGAGGAATGGGAACAAGTATACGGCATCACCCTTTGTGCCGGCGTAAGCCAGGTAGTCCGGCCCGCAGAGATTGACCGGGACTATAGAAACGCCAGAAAGAAGCGGGAAGTAGGGTTGTTTTGGCAGCAACACGGACTGTTAGTCAGCGACGGTGTACTGACAGGCTGTAAGGAAATCGAGTGTGACAATATTCAGCAGCGGTTGCGGGACTGTCTCATTGAACGTCAGCCGGAAAAGGCGAAAGCCATGGCCGGCCGGTTTCTGGCTGACGCCAAACAAAGCGTCGGTCAGCCTGAGCATCTGTATGCCGCTTGTATAAAGATTGCCAATCATCTGATTGATAAATATGCGGAATATATCATTTCCAGCAGTGAAGCCAGTAGTATCCGGCAGAATTTCATGAGTGAACTGAACAATACGGCAGCCGTCGATGGGTTGGAACATTGT
>JAEZQV010000201.1 GCA_023441125.1 Bacillota bacterium | reverse complement strand
GGCTTGCACAAGCTCTTTCAGTTCCTGCAGCGCCTCACTGAGATGGCCGGCCGGATATTTATCGGTAAGGGCGTCAATAACCTCAGCATCATTGGCGCCGGTAAAAATGTCCAGTATATCGTATACTACATTGTCAACAATATGCACGGCCCCGCTGTTGATATCCAGCACAATATACAGGCCGTTTAAGATAAATTTATGAACTTGCATTACCTATTGAGTCCTTTCTTCTCAGCTTGAGGCTGCTCAGAAATGCGCATAATACGCAGCCGCAAAAAAATGGAGCCCCTTGGTGGGCAAGGGGCATCTTTCCTGCTTCGCCTATTTCTGGCAAACCTGATTGCCGACAGTACAGGAAGTCTTGCAGGCCGATTGGCAGGAAGCCTGGCATTCTCCACAACCGCCAGTATGTACAGTTTGCGCGAGTGATGCTTTATTGATAGTCACAACATGCTTTTTCATAGTATATTCCCTCCTTGCCTTCGCAAATATGTAATCGATTGCTACTATATTATTGTAGCCTTTTTACCCGCAGGAATCAATAGGCAAAGGCGAGATTGCCGCACGCACACCGCTTGGCCTAACCGTTAAGCTGCACGGTACGGGCCGGTGCAGGCGCACAAGCGATCCCGCCTTTAGGTCACAATGTTTGTTTACTTTGGTTTGGCAACCGGCGATAAAAGAATTTTCACCGGCAAATTGGAAGCGCCGGGCGGTGAGAAAGTGAGCCACAGGGACTCGCCGCCGCCGTAGTCGCCAAGATGCGTTATATCAGCAATTGTCTTGCTGCCGAAAAACAGTTTGTCGGCCGGCGTGCCGATGGTCATGAGTTCCTGATGGCGGTATTTGACGTTCATGGCACCGGCATATTCACCGCCGCGCGGATTTAAGTAGACGGCATACTTCTGTTCAAACGCGGTGGGAATGAACAACTTGTACACTACACCATAGTTGCCGTAATTAAGCGTCTGGGAGCCATCGGT
Organism: Bacillota bacterium; assembly: GCA_023441125.1. Next base: position 17,389 of record JAEZQV010000201.1, on the reverse strand, counting down.
GGCATCAATCCCGCTGACATAGGTATCCAGTTTATGGTCGGCCAGCGTGATGCCCACGATACCATTGGCCGAATTATACACCTCGCTGGGAACAACCAGCCGGTCCTTGCCGGGAAAAGTGCCGCGCAAACGCTGGCTGTCGGTCGGCAGCACCGTCGCTTTAGCGATAAATTCCGCCGGTTCGGCATCCACCGGCAGCATCATAACGGCGACTTTAACCGGGATTTTGCTCTGGAAATCATAGATGCCGTTAACCAGTTCGTCCGGCGCTACCGTGGTCTCGCCCAGCACCTGGTCCAGCAGGACTGCGCCCCGGGCCGGCACCTCGATAAGGTCAACGCCTTCATGCTCAAGGTATTTCATCTGGGCCGCTTTGCCGACGTCCAGGTAGTCGAGCCCCGGCCCCCCCAGCCCGTACTTACTGACGATAATATCGGCGGCCTGGTCCGAACTGTTGGCTAACAGCACCACAATTTTTTTCGGTTCCTTGGTGGCGTTAACATGATGGAAAAATAGACGGATATCGCCACTCACCGTATCCTGATAGGTGATGCCGTCGGCCGGCACCATTTCCGGGCTGTCCGAAAGCAGGAGCTGGCCGCCCTGTTCGGTTATAGTAACCGGCAATTCGGTGACATTACGCAGATCAGCCCTGGCCGGAAAGCCCTGTTTCGCCTGTACCGGTCCAGGATACGCCGCAACACTGACAGTAACTGTGACCGCCACTGCCACACTCACTTGTCGAAGCCATTTATACAAAAGCATACCTCCTAACAATGGTTGGCCACCTATCAGGATTATAACAGACTATGCCCCGCCCATCAACCGCCCGGAAGACTTTACAAATAAAGCGCCTCCGGCGCCTTGCCCAAAAGCAGGGCAACGCCAGGAGGCTTAGAAAAGTTTTGGTCCTGTGTCAAAATGCATGGTCGACGGACTTTCCCAGCGGCGGGCACCGGCCAGGATATTGTCCACCAGCGCTTTGGCCCCTTGTTTGACAACATTATATACCGGGGCCTGGATATTCTTCTGCACCTGCAGCTGGAGCCGCACAAAGTCGACAAAAGCCGGCTGGTACGTTTTGGATTCAAAGCGGTATTCAGGGAAAAACGGGTTCAACGTAACCGCCAGCAGCGGCACGCGCTTAAGCACCCCCACATAGCTGCCAGCCGCCAGAATCCTTTCCAGCTGGGCGTAATAAGCTACCGGATTGCCCGCTACCAACAGCTTAATCGGATCGGCAAAGGTAATGAACAGCGGCCAGCGGTATTGCCTGCAGGCGCTGCTCAGCACCGCCAGCGCCTGTTCACTGATAATGCCGGGAATATACAGGTAACTGTCCGCCGGCAGATTAGCGGCGGCCAGCCCGGCCACTACTTCCCGGGCTGCGGTTTCGCCGAGCAGGGAGGCCGCCGGCCACTCCTGCCGGACTGTCAGTTCTTTGGACAGCAGCGCAATAACCGCCGGCGGCTTTGCTGCCAGCCGGGCCGCCTTGGGTACGGTCGGCAGGCTGGCAATCTGCCAGACAAGCTCGGTTTCCTGGGCAAGCCGGGGAATATCGGGTGTCCGGGCGGCGCCGGTTGCCAGGACAAAGCCGTCGGTCTCGACCATCGGTGCAATCCGGTTCAGGGCTCCGTCAAAGATTTGCACCCCCGGCCCGGTCTCCCGGAATAAGCGGGCTAACGCCCTTACCTCCGTGCTCTTGTTAGGCCCCGCCGTGACTGCCAGGCCGGGTTTGGTCACCCTAATCAAAGAAATTTTTCCCAGCGGCGTACGGATATTGGTTGTCTGCAGAATTTTATAGGCAGCCGTGCTGACTGCCAGGCATTTCTCGGCAGTAGCCACCAGGTCACCCGGCTCGACCCGCAGCTTGGGTTTGGGCAGACCGGTAATATTATCAATGTTTTCCCCGTCATAACCGATGCTGGTTAAAAAAAAGGGAATATTGCGCACTCTGAGTTCCTCGATAATCGCCGCTGTAGTTGTCGTTTTGCCGGTATTCTTGGCCGTACCGGCGATTCCCAGCCTGATTTCCAGGGAAATAGCCATCACCTGCCGCTCGTTACCACGCTAAATTATTAGTAGTGTACCTCAAGCAGGCTGGAACTATTAACCTTACTTTGACAGCCTGGCGAGAATTTGCGCCCGCAGCAGCCGCAGGCGAAATTCCCACAAACCGTATTTGGGGCGGGGTATATTGACCCTCTTTAATTGATAAGCGTCGCCGGTCGTGGTTCCCAGCCCGGGCACGCCGGTGCAGGCCCCTTGATACCCCGCCTGCCGGGTTGCCGCCAGCGTAGCGGCGTTGTACTGCCCGTAAGGATATGCCAGGAATTCGACCGGCTGCCCCAGGTTAGCCTCCAGTTCTTGTTTCGAACGCATAAGCTCGTCCAGCATTTGGGGCTGGGCGAGCTCACTCAATGCCACATGGCTGACTGTATGCGAGCCGATCTCGGTACTGCGGGCCTGCATGGCGCGGATCTGATCCCAGGTCAGATAGCCGGGCTGACCAACTTGACCGGTAATAATAAATACCGTGCTTTTTAGGCCGTACTTCTCCATAATCGGCAAGGCCGTTGCAAAATTGTCATCATAGCCGTCATCAAAGGTAATGATTACCGGCTTAGCCGGCAGGGGCCGCGCCCCGTGCTCAGCCGCCGTCATTTCCGTCAGGGAAACGGCGGTATAGCCGCTCTCAGCCAGATATTGCATCTGCCGCTCAAATTCAGCCGGATCAATACTATAGATTTCAGCATTATTTTCCACCTGATGATAGGCCAGGATGGGAACGCCGGCTCCCGGCGCCAGCAGCCACAGGCCAAACAATAAGCTAAGCAGGAAAATGCCTTTTATTATTTTAATCATGGCGATCCATCTCCGCGGCCGGCGGCCGGCCGCTTAGCTCCTGAGCGATCTCCCCCAGCTTGCGCAGGCGGTGGTTGATGCCGGATTTACCGACCCGGCCTTCCAGCACCTCCACCAATTCGGACAAAGTAGCTTCCGGATAAGCCAGTCTGGCCTCGGCCACTTCCCTGAGCGGCGGCGGCAATTTATCCAGTCCCAGCCGTTCGGCAATGATCCGGATGCTTTCCCCCTGCCGCACGGCGGCATTGACTGTTTTCTGCAGGTTGGCCGTTTCACAGTTAACCAGGCGGTTAACCTGATTGCGCATGCCTTTCACCACCCGCACGTTTTCAAACGTCAGCAGGGCGTTATGGGCGCCGATAATCTGGAGAAAAGCGGTAATCGCGTTACCGTCCTTAAGGTATACGATGTAGTCGTCCTTGCGGTCTGTCAGTCGCCCGGGCAGACTGAGCGATTTCATTATGCGCACCAGCGATTTGGCCATTTCGGCATTGCCGGTTACCAGTTCCAGATGATAGGAGCCCTCCGGCCGGTTAACCGAGCCGGCCCCCAGAAAGGCGCCCCGGAGATAGGCCCGGCGGCAGCAGACTTTGCGCAAAATGGCGCTGTCCGACTGCACATTAAGGCCGTCACCGCGCATGATGCCCAACGCGGCCAGCAGTTCGTTAACCCCTGGTGACGGCACCACCCGCACATGGTAGGTATTATTTTTTTTGAGGCGCCGGCCGCGGGTGACCATAACTTCTGTCTTAACATCGGAGTAGCGCTTGATCAGGCTCAGCACCTTACGGGTAACCGCCGCGTTCTCGCTGCTGAAATTGATGCCCAGGGTGGCATTGCCGCCGATGGACATCGCCCCGCCCATCCGGATCAGGGCGGCCAGTTCGGCGGCATAACAGCAGGTATGCTCGCCGTTAACGCGAGCCAGTTCATTTTTTACTTCAGTTGAAAATGACAATGGCGTCAGTCCTTTGACTAGTCTTTAATCTTTTAGCTTCTTGATGCTTTCGGACATGATGTAGTAATCCAACAGCCGCATCCGGTCGGAATTAATCCGCAAATCATACACCATGGACATAATGGTGCGGGACAATCTGGCCGGATCGTGGCGCACCAAATTGGTTTCGCTGATCAGATTGGCTTTTACTACTTTGATCCCCAGCGCTTCAATGGCTTCAATATCGGGCAGGACAGGGTAAGCCCCCTGACCGGCGTAGATTTCCCGCAGTTCCGGGGCTACTTCCTGGACATTGATTACGGCAATGTCAATACTGCCCGGCCCGGCATGGTCCAGAATGGCTTTAATATGATCCGAAGCCGTATAGCCGTCTGTTTCCCCGGGCTGGGTCATTACATTGCAAATATAAATTTTAACGGCGTCACTTTCATGCAAGGCTTCGGCAATACCTTTGACTAACAAATTGGGAATGACGCTGGTATACAGGCTGCCCGGCCCCAGAATACAGGCGTCGGCCTCGCGGATGGCTTCAACCGCCCCTTTGACCGGCGCTACCTCCTCAGGCTTAATATACACCCGTTTAATTCTTTTGCCGGCCAGGGGAATCTGTGATTCCCCGTCCACCAGGGTGCCGTCCGCCATCTCGGCCACCAGTTGCACCCGTTCGGTGGAGGAAGGCAGCACCTGCCCCCGTACCGCCAGAACTTTACTGGACTCTTTTAACGCCAGTTCCACATCGCCGACAATCTCCGTCATCGCGGCAATAAAAAGATTGCCGAAACTGTGGCCGGCCAGTTCGCCGTGGCCGCCGAAGCGGTGCTGAAATAACTTCTCCATTAATGGCTCGGTATCGGCCAGAGCCACCAGGCAGTTGCGCAGATCACCGGGCGGAATAATCCCCAGGTCTTCGCGCAGGCGGCCGGAGGAACCGCCGTCGTCGGCGACTGTCACAATCGCCGTCAAATTGTTGCTGATGCTTTTAATCCCCCTGAGCAAAACGGACAGACCTGTACCACCGCCGATCACGGCGATGGCCGGGCCGCGATTGAGCTTGCGTTTTTCAAAAATTATCTCGACCAGCTTGTCGGAACCTTCGGGTACCAGCACACTGATAACCGATTTTATAATCTGCTGCGTGGCCGCCAGCATAACCCCCAGTCCCAAAGCAACAATAGCGCTGCCGGCAATGGTCGTAACCGCATAATAATAACTGCCGGTTGTCATGTAGAACAGGCGGAAAATAGTTTCCTCAACCACGCCGATATATTTATAGTTAAAGACGATGGCCAAACCCACACTCACCAAAATAACACCCACGGAAAATAAGAGCAGCCAACGCTTAAACTTCATGCCTGGGTAAAGCCACTTTAAAAAATGCATACTTATCACCCCAGTTACTCAATTACGTTGTGCTTTATATCCCGGTGTTCGACATTCACCTTAAAACCCTTGCCTTTCAGATATTCAAACATTTTCTCGGCCACAAACACCGACCGGTGCAGGCCGCCGGTACAGCCGATAGCAATAATCAGCTGACTCTTGCCTTCTTTCACATAATGGGGCACCAGAAAATCAATCAGCCCGGACAGTTTTTCCATGAACTGCTGGGTGACAGGCCATTTCCAGATATAATCCCCCACCAGCGCTTCTCGGCCGCTTTTGCGCCGCAGCGATTCCACATAAAAGGGATTGGGCAGAAAGCGCACATCCAGTACCATATCGGCATCCAGCGGGATGCCGTATTTGAAACCAAACGACACCACCGTGATGGTCATGCGCTCGTGTTCACGCTCTTCGGCGAATAAAGCGGTGATTTTGCCGCGCAGTTCCGCCGTGGCCAGGCCGGAGGTATCAATGATATGATTGGCCCGGCCCCGGATTTGATCCAGGCGGTCCCGCTCCCGGCTGATGCCTTCGCTGATGCGGCCATGCGGCGCCATCGGATGACGGCGGCGGGTCTCCTTATAACGGCGGATGATCGTGGCGTCCGAGGCTTCCAAAAATAAAATCTCATAAAGAAAGCCCTGTTTTTCCATCCCTTCCAGCACCTGTACCAAGGCATCAAAGAATTCTCCACCCCGGATATCGACGACCAGGGCAATTTTTGAGACTTTCCCCCCCGACTGCGCACAAAGTTCGGCGAATTTAGGAATCAGCATAGGCGGCAGGTTATCCACGCAGAAATAGCCCAGGTCCTCCATAGCCCGTACCACCTGAGACTTGCCGGCCCCCGACATGCCGGTGATAATTACCAGGCGAAAGTTATCTATCATCATAAACACCTCAATTTCCTGACCTAAAAGAAAATCTTTATGGCTTTATTTATATGCAACAGTCATTACTCTAACCTAATTATAGGTTAGGATTGGGAAAAAAGCAAAAAAACAGTTCCCCGGTTTATAGCCGCGGAGAACTGTTGCGGGCTGCCGGCCACTACTGCCGGCAATCCTTATGACCTGGCTGTAAAAACCCTCACGGGCAGCAATGTAGCTGCTAAACTATCCCGCTATAGCTTGAACTTGCTTACCGACAGCTGCAGTTCCTGGGACATTTGCTGGAGCCCCTGGCCTGCCGCCGCAACTTCCTGCATGGAAGCCGCCTGTTCCTGACTGGCCGCGGCTACCGTCTGGGTCTGGCCGGCAATTTCTTTGCTGCTGGTGGCAAAGGATTCTACCACGGTGACAATCCGCTGGCTGCCGCCGGCCATTTCGGCAATAGCGCCCGATATTTCCCGGATTTCCTCCGACATTTTGTCAATATGCGCCGCAATCTCGGCAAAAACGCCGCCGGCGGTATGCACGACTTCCGTTCCGAGCTTTACTTCGCGGGTGCCTGACTCCATGGCCTTGATAGCCAAACCCGTTTGCGCCTGAATCTCACCAACCAGCCCGGCAATTTGTTTGGCCGACTGGCCGGATTGTTCCGCCAGCTTGCGGACTTCCTCGGCTACCACGGCAAAGCCGCGTCCCTGCTCGCCGGCCCGGGCCGCTTCAATGGCGGCGTTCAGCGCCAATAAATTGGTCTGACTGGCAATACCCGAGATTGCATTGACAATATCGCCGATTTGCTGGGAATGTCCACCCAGCTTGGCCACCACGTCCGCCAGTCCCTGCACGGTTGCTTCAATATTTTCCATTTGGGCAACAGCCTTACCGACTGTCTGGCTGCCTGCCTGGGCAGCAGCTGCGGTATTTTGCGATGCCGCTACCACCGAACCGGCATTGGCCGCGATCTGCTGAATGCCGGCTGCCATTTGACCGGCGACAGCCAGCGCATCGTTGGCCGCTGTCAATTGCAGTTCGGCATCGGTGGCTACCAGAGCGATGGATGCGTCTACCTGACCGGCCGTATTGGCCGAGGTTTCCACTACGCCGGCCATGGTATCCGCCGCGGCGGCTACCTGCCGGGCCGAACCCAGGATGCCTTTTATCGCCGTTTTAAAGCTGTTTTGCATTGTATTGAGGGCGACTGCCAGTTTGCTCAATTCATCCCCGTCGTCTACGCGGGCGATAGGGCGGGTCAAATCTCCCGCCGCCAGACTGTTGGCAACAATAACCATGCCCTCAATCGGCCGGCAAATCATCCGGGTCAGCAAAAAGCTCAGGCCGGCACCGCTAAGGACGGCGATGATGGCCACTGCGCCGGTAATTCCCAGGCTTTGACCGATATTACGGTAGGAACCGTCTACCCGGTTGTCGACAATCGCTTTATTGTCCTTGACTACTTTAGTCAGAATCTCGGCAATTTGCTCTGAATAGGGCGTAAGCTTACCGGCGATTGCATAGGCTTCACTTTTTAGCTGCTGCGCCTGGTCGGCGTTGCCGGCGGCCAGCTGTTTATGATACGAACGCACCACCGGCGCCAAATCATTAACGATACCGTCGGCATGTTTGCTGGTCAATTGGATCAGCTTCAGCATGTCCGGCCGGGAATTTTCATCCACCACATCGACAAGCTGATGTTCCAGCACCACGGTGTTGCTCATGGCTGTTTCCTGCTGTTTGGCAAATTTCTCATCGCCGTAGGCAATAAACCCCCGGGTGGCGGCAACCCCGCTGATAAAGCTCTCTTCAATCTGCATGGCAAGCTGCAGGCGTTGGTTGGCGGCATCAATCGCCGCCAGGTTCTTGCTAAAGGATTGGAGAGAAATATAGGCTACGCCCCCCAAAAGAACAATCAGCACCAGCATGATCACAAAACCCAGGCTTATCTTCGCCCCTATTCTCAGTTTCTTAAGTACCATATGTCCTCTCCCCCTCCACATCCCAGCTGTAAATACATATATAAAAAAAGAACGCAATTGTCCAGAATTACATTACCTGTACAAAAAGCGTCTTCGCTCCACATACATATTGTTTTGTTTATATACTAACAGGTTGTCTGGTATTTGACAAGACACATTTTGGCAAAAAGTAAACAAAAATCACCAATTACGGTCGATCATGGCGGTAACCTGACCGGCCGGCAGCGGCCGGCTAAACAAAAAACCTTGCATCATATTGCAGCACCGCTCCCGCAAAAACGACCATTGCTCGGCGGTTTCCACCCCTTCGGCAATCACTTTCAGATCAAGGTTATGGGCCAGAACAATGATGGCGCTGATAATCGCGGCATCCTGTGCATCCTGGGTAGCATCCTGGACAAAAATCCGGTCAACCTTAAGCGTGGTAATCGGAAACCGCTTAAGATAACTTAAGGAAGAGTAGCCGGTGCCAAAATCATCGATAGCAATATTGATGCCCATCCCGCGGAGTTCTTTAAGAATCGCAATGGTATAATCGACATCCTCCAGCGCAATGCTCTCGGTTAGCTCCAGTTCAAGATAGCGGGGCGCCAACCCGGTCTCGGCCAGCACCCGGCTGACCTGGCCGATGAAATCCGGCTGACGGAACTGGCGGCCGGATAAATTGACTGATACTACGACCGGCGGGTAGCCGGCATTTTGCCAGGCTTTATTCTGGGCGCAGGCAGTTTTGAGCACCCATTCGCCAATCGGCACAATCAGGCCGGTTTCTTCCGCCATCGGGATGAAATCCATGGGCGGCACCAGCCCGCGTTCAGGATGCTGCCAGCGTACCAGCGCCTCCACACCGGCCGTACGGCTTGTCCGCCCGTCAATGAGGGGCTGATAATATACTACCAGTTCATTATTACCCAGTGCCTGCCGCAGGTTGTTTTCCAGCAGTATCCGCTCCAGCACCCGTTCGTTCATGCTGCTGGTATAAAACTGATAGACCGAACCGCCCTGCTCTTTGGCCCGGTACATAGCCGACTCGGCATTCTTAAACAGCATATCGGCATCCTGCCCGTCATCCGGCGACACCGCAATCCCGATACTGGCCGAAGTGTGCCAGACATACCCGCTGAGATCGACAGGCTGTCTAATGTCGGCAATCATGCGTTCCGCAACGGTGGCAGCCGCCTTGGAATCGGCCAGATCGGAGAGCAGAATGCCGAACACATCACCACCCACCCGGGTAACAACCGCCTGATCGCCCAGGCAGGTATTAAGCCGGTTGGCCACATGGCGAATGAGCTTGTCGCCCAGACTGTGACCCAGGGTGTCATTTACCAGCTTGAAACGGTCCACACCAATAAATATCAGCGCCAGCCGGCCGTGGCTGCGTTCCGCGGCCGACAGCGCCATTACCAGCCGGTCAATGAGCAGCAGGCGGTTCGGCAACCCGGTAGCCGTATCATAGTAGGACAAATATTCAATCATCGCCTCGGCCCGGCCGATACGGATGGCCGCCCGCAAACACTGCGACAGGCTCTCGGCGCTAAGTTTGCCTTTAATCAGATAATCCGTAGCGCCGGCTTTCATGGAATCCACGGCCAGCTGTTCATCGCCCTGGCCGGTTAAAATAATGACAGGGGTCTTCACCCCGGCTTTGCGAATGGCCGTCAGTACCGCCAGACCGCTGTCACCCGGCAGGCAATAATCAAGGAAAATACAATCATAGCCGCCGGCCTGCGCCTGATTCAGACCCTTGCTGCCGGTATCGGCCTCATCCACCAGGATACCGGCATGGGCGGTCTGCAGCGCCCGTTTGACCATAAGCCGGTCGACTTCATCATCATCAATGATCAATATCCGGAGCTCTTCCGCCATCCGTCACCATCTCCTTAGGGCATTTCGCTCAACGTCCAGTAATGATCAAGCGCTGCCATGGTTTCAACAAATTGCTCAAAGCATACCGGTTTAAGAATATAGCCGGCAACATTCAACTCGTAAGCCGCAATAACATCCCGCTCCTCATTGGAGGTAGTCAGGACAACAACCGTCAAAATCTTAAGCCGGTGGTCCTGTCTGATCTCCCGCAAAAACTCAATGCCATTCATGCGCGGCATATTAATATCCAGCAAAACCAGACCGGGAGCAGTCATGGCCGCAGAGCCGTCCGGACATCGCAACATCGCTAAGGCTTCCTCACCATCCCGGGCGATATGGAGGGGATTGGTCAGGTTAATCCGCTTAAAGGCCCGTTCCACATTCATGATATCGACCTCATCGTCTTCGACGAGTAAAATACCCATGCCCTTATCTCGCATTGTTGAGCCTCCCAAATATGTTTGCTATTGGTAATTCTCAACTGTTTTGGCAATTTCCTGCTATTTGTCGCTAAGTAATAAATTTAATTTTATAACATTGTTTATTTTAGTACATATTTTTCAATGGCTTCGGCCACCCCGTCGGCCTCGTTGGATAAGGTCTCCAGCCGGGCAACGGCTTTCACCGCCTGGCTGGCATTGCCCATCGCCACGCCCCAGCCGGCAAAGTTGAGCATATCGACATCGTTGCCGCTGTCACCGATGGCCATCGTCTCGTCCTGTTTAATCCCGAGTTTATCGGCCAAGAAGGCCAGTGCTTTGCCCTTGTTGGCCAGCGGATGCGTGATTTCTATAAAGGTCGGCTTGGAAACCACGATGTTGAGCCTGGTGCCAAAAATACGTTTAAGCATTTCCTGCATCCCGGGAATTTCGTTTTCCGCCGCCATCACCAATATCTTGGTGGGGCTTTCCTCAGCGGCATACAGCCGGTCGCCGATCGCCGTGGCCGGCGCCCCGGAGAAGCGCGAATAATTTGTTGCATACTCGTTCATTTCTTTTACATACAGTTCATCGTGCATATACGTCTGGACATACCAGCCGTGCTGCCGGCAGAGAGCCAGGAGCTGCCCGGCCAGTTCCCGCTCCACCGGCTGGTGCAGAAAAGTTTCGGCCGACAGGCTGGATTTAATCAGGGCGCCATTATAGGTAATAAGCGGCACATCCAGCTTCAGCTGGCGGGCGTACGGCAAAGCCGACCGGTACATCCGGCCGGTGGCAATGGTCACGGTGACGCCCTGCGCCACGGCCTGCCGGATCGCCGCACAGGCCCGGGGCGAGACGGCCAGTTTGCTGTCTAATAAAGTATCATCCAAATCCAGAGCGACTAATTTTATGGTCATGGTACTCTCCTTCTGCGATATAATTAAAGCAGGAATTTTGCATTGCAGCAAAATTCCTGCCGAAAGGCTATCTGTCATGAATTACTTTGGACAAAGCAAAACTGCATAAGGTCATCAATACAAGCCCCACCATGGAGGTTACCGTACCCGAAACCTGGAATCCGGGTAAAGCCTTAATAACCATGAGCGGCGTAAAGATATTGGTCATTACGGTGACACCGCCTAAATTCAAGATCGTCAGCGGCAGGTCAGTAACGGCAAACAACGGCCTGATAGCCGCGTTAGCCACGCCCACAATGGCAGCGCCCAGCAGAGTTCCGCCCAGCGTATCGACAAAAATGCCCGGCAACTTGATCATTACTATAAATAATATAACTGCGTTAATGATAATCCGCAGCAAAAAACCACTCACCGCGCTAATCCCTCCTGCTAAAGCCAGCGTTGCATATAGCCAACAATATCTATTATATCCCAAGGGACAAAATTCCGGCAATATAAATTTACGAGAAATCGCCTTGCGGTGAACGCGGTCGGCAAACTGACGCGGGAGCGGCTAAGCCGGCGTCAGCGGTCGGCCGCGAAAGCTTCATTTTCCAAGAGCAGCAGCGCCCGTTTGAGTTCCAGCCCGCCGCCAAAACCGGTAAGACAGCCGGCGGCGCCGACTACCCGGTGACAGGGCACTACCAGCGGCGTGCGGTTGCTGTGCATGGCCCCGCCCACGGCCCGCGCGGCCCCGGGCTTGCCGACGGCCTGCGCCACGGCCTGATAGCTGACCGTGGCGCCATAGGGAATGTCTGCCGCATACTGTAGCACTGCCGCCTGAAAGGGAGTGTAGCCGCGCCAGTCGACCGGCACGACAAAAGTGACCGGAAACCCCTGGAAATATAGTTTCAGTTCATATTCCAGCTCTTCGGCCCACAGACCGGCGGCTTGTCCCGCCGGCAGTATTTTTATTTCGCGGGTCTGAAGATCGGCAAGCGCGGCCGCCGCATCCGTACGGGGAAAACCGAGTTCCCATAAACCGCTATCCGACCATACCGCCGCCAGTTGGCCCCAACTGGTGGTTAACAGGCCATACCCGAGCACCGGCGTCTTTACCATAATATTTCTACCGAGACTTCGTTGGCCTGACCGGTACCTGTTAACGTCATGGCTGCACTCAGTTCGCCTTTAAATTTGTTCAAAATAAATTCCACGCCTTCGGCGCCGCCACCTACCGCCCCGATAGCCAGCGGCCGGCCCAGCAGCACGGCATCGGCGCCCAGCGCCAGCATTTTGAGCACATCGGTGCCGCTGCGGATACCGCCGTCCACCAACACGGTCATTTTGCCTTTGACGGCTTCGGCGATATAGGGCAAGACTTCCGCCGTACCCGGCGTATGGTCCAGCGCCCGCCCGCCGTGATTGGAGACGACAATGGCATCCACGCCGGCCTGCCAGCAGGCTTCGGCGTCATCGGGCGTCATAATGCCTTTGACAATAAACGGAATGGTGGTGTTGTTCTTGATAAATTCAAGCTCTTGAATGGTCTTGGGTCCCACCGGCTGGCCGGCATTGGTCATGTTGACAAGCGCGGCGGCATCAATATCCATCCCAAAGGCCGGACAGCCGGCAGCCGCCGCCCGCTTGGCCAATTCGACCACTTGGTCGGTCTCACGCGGTTTAATAACAGGAATACCCCAGCCCTGCTCCCGGGTAATGGCCGCCATACCGGCAGCAAATACCAGCGGATTGGGGCCATCGCCCGTCATACCGATGACGCCGGCTTTACGGCAGCCGCCGACCACGGCTTCGGTATAAGCCTCTTCCGTCATAGCGCCCTGCATGTTAAGGGCAATTCCGCCAATGGCGGCGGCCAAAACCGGCATAGCCAGCTCCAGCCCCAGAATGCGGCAGGATAAATCAGGATTTTTTACGCTATGGACGGTCCGCAGATTCAGGCGGCATTCCGCCAGCGCCTGGACATTATGACGAAAGGCGGCCCCGGTGCCTGACCCGCCCATGCCCGGCACTTCGCCGGCGCAAACCACGCCGTTGCACACCGGGCAGGTCCGGCACGCACCGCCGAACTTTTCTTTGGCAACTGTTTTAATACCAGTCAGATCCATCTATCGTTCCTCCTGAATAAGTATTGCTATTCTGTCAATTCATACTGTGTCAAATTCTTGTTTCACCGACAAATTCCTGCTTATGGCCGCAGCGGCGCGTATAAAAATTGACCGCTTGCCCATATTAGAACTATATAATGTACTGAACACAGGAGGTAGTGCCCATGACTGTAATGGATAAAGTCAGCTCAGAGACCCGTAATATCATGAATATGATGTTTGACAAAGAGCCGCTTAACTATATTGAGGCGGCCGGCTTGTACGGGATAATTGCCCAGGGGCGCTTTAATGCCAGTTTGCTGCAGGTAATGCACAATCACGCCCATGACCCCGAATTAAAAAAGCTGATTAAAGAAGCCCTGGACCGTCATAATAATATGACGATCGAACAGGCGGAAGAAAAACTCACCGGCAGCGACGGCCATACGCCGGCCTTGCAGTTCACCAAACGCAACCTCCACAGTTCGCCGCTCAACATCCCCGACGACGCCCGGCTGACCGACCAGGAAATTGCCATTGCGATCGGCACGCTGGCCAAAGGCGCCCAGGCTACCCTGCTCGCTGCGCTGCATCAGTCCTACCAGCTTGACGTCGCGATGATGTACCGGAAAGCGTTGGATGACGGCCTGGACTGGGATTATCGCCTGTTGCAGCTCATGCTCAACCGGGGCTGGCTGCCGCATCTGGCCAAAATAACCCATTAACAGGGCCACTATTATGCCAATGGGCATTAATTTGATTGCCGGTAAAACTTTCTTACGCCAGTAGTGTACCGTAGTCGTAAATTGTCTTGTTTATTCATTGGTAGATCTGGAGCAAGAAAACTGGATTACTTTTGACGGTATGACATTACGTCAAAATATTGTTTCTATGAGTAACTTAAATGACCTTAGTTTACAAGCAGTGTAATACAAAAAATTCTAAACCAGCTTTCTGATTTAGTAAAATTTATGAACAGTAGTAAAACTTAAGGTTCATAAATGAGGATGGCCTTACTCCTTACAGCTATAAGGAGTAAGGTCATTTTTCATCGTTATAAATGATATGGAGAACCATGTCGGGTATAACGGCGAAGTTTTCAGTTTCAACGAGTCTTTCGTGGCGATTTCCCATTACCAAATGATAATGACTTTTCCGTATTACTTTCGGATATGAAAAAGAAGGTGTACTCAAGCTGGTAAACCACTTAGTGCATAAATTATCGTTCCACTAGTTGACCTGTTTCTCTGACTTTTGAGATTTATCGACTCGTTTATTTTTTTCTTCATACATGAGCTTATCACTATGCTGAATAAGCTTATGTATATTATTATACGAATTGTTAAATATAGCCATTCCATAACTGAATTTAATGTGATAAGGCATACCGCTGGTTTTATTATATGTATTAATGTTATTTTAATGGGTCAATCTTTATCTGACTGTGTACAATAAAAATATAGTTAATAACAAACAGCAATTGCTACGCTATTCCAAATCGTTAGATATACAAAATAATATAATTGAAAGATAGACAGCAAAGTGGTGGTAACTTTCTCTGTACCACTTCCTAACGATGAATTTTCGTTTCTTTCTTCTCGCGGTGCGGCGAGGTACAGACGATACTCTTTGTCTGCCACATTTAACAAAAAAGAAGGGGCTGTCGCAAAACGTTTTATGAAAAACGCAATGCGACGCCCCTTTTTTTGTGTAGTAAAGCAGAAAATAGGCAGATAAATGAATAAAGAAGGAGTCCACAGCTGTTTTCTGGGCATAACAAAAAGAGGAAGCTGCTTTCCCTAAAGAAAAAAGTGTGGGTGATTGTCAAGCCGTTTTTGAAATATGCAAATACGTTCCACAGCGGTCACTTTGGATTTTGTTGTGGAGCTTGTTTAAGTTATAGACTTGATACACCCATCATACTCCACTTTCTGCTCGGATATACGCTCTCCCCTTGATGTGTTTCTAGCATCTTATAGCGACGCTTTTAATGCTCGCTTCTCCGTTGCGGCTACCAATGCTAACTCGGCGTTTCGCACTCTGCTTATTGTAATAATGCTTATTAAGCATTTAACTATTCACATTTATTTTTATATTATGTAGTTGTAGGCAAACTAATCTTGCAAAATTCTAATCTTGCTGAGGTTAGATAGAAAAGGGAGGAAAAATTTAATGCCGTTAACTAATTACGTAAAATGGCCAACATTCGAAGAGTACAAGGAATGGTTTAAAGAACATTTCATTATGGAAAAACGCGAAGATGGTGTGCTTTTGGTCAAAATGCACACCAAAGGGGAGACACAATTGTGGAGCATGGAACTCCATGATGCTATCGGCAAAATGTGGCGCATCGTAGGCACTGACCGTGATGTCGAGTGCGTTATCTTTACCGGAACAGGCAAAGACTGGATCAGCAACTTTGAAGACGAAAGCTGGTTGCCGGAAAAAACAGATCCTACCGGTACTCGTTATGACCATATGTTTATTGACGGTCGCCGTATGCTTATCGCTTTGATTCAAGATGTGGAAGTACCTACAATCGGTGCGTTGCAAGGTTCAGGCGGTCACACTGAACTTGCTCTAATGTGTGATATCTGCATCATGGCTGACGATGCCGTAGCTTTTGACCCACATTTTGCCCTTGGCATAGTTCCTGGTGATGGCATCCATAGCTGTTTCATTGAACTTATGGGTATCAGAAGAGCCGCCTATGCAATGATTATGAACGAAAAAATGGACGCTCAGACTTGTCTCAAATATGGTCTGGTCAGCGAAATCGTTCCCCCGGAAAGGATCATTCCGAGAGCTTATGAAATTGCTGATGTTATTATGGCTCAGCATCGCACCATTAGACGTCTTACTGCTCAAGTTGTCAGACGGCCCTGGAAGCAGCGCATTGTTGACGACCTTGACATGACATTCGGTACCGAAATGTTCGGCGATTTCTGCAATACAGCCGTCTTGCACTCCGATATTGATGTTAGAACGGAATATACCAAAAAGAAATAGCTCAAACTCCAAACGAAAAACCTAAAAGCTTACTTATTTTAAAGGCCAGAGAGACAGCAACTATATTTAGCCTGGACTCTCTGGCCTCTCAATTTAATACTTAAGAGGGGTTACACATGGATAGAAAACAAGGTTGTTTATCAATCGAAAGTGAGAATATTTTTCCGATTATCAAAAAGTGGCTATATACAGAACAAGATATCTTTTTTCGAGAATTGATATCTAATGCTGCTGATGCGATTACAAAACTTAAAAAATTGATCGAAATTAAGGAATGTAACCCTATAACTGAACCCTCTAAAATTGAAATAATCCTTAACGAAAAAGAAAAAACCATCAAATTTATTGATAACGGCATTGGCATGACACCAGAAGAGATTGATCAATACATAAATTTAATTGCATTTTCGGGCGCAAATGATTTTTTGAAAAAGTATGCGGGTAAGACGAACGACGATCAAATTATAGGCCATTTTGGGCTCGGCTTTTATTCGGCTTTTATGGTAGCTGAAAAAGTTACCATTAATAGTCTGTCCTGGCAAAAAGATGCTAAACCGGTTTATTGGGAATGTAATAATGAAATGAAATTTGCCATGTCTCAAGGCCATAAACAACAGCGTGGCACCGAAATCACCCTCTATCTCAATACAAATTATCATTATTTGCAGCCCAAACGTACACATGCTATTATCGAAAAATATTTTCAATTTTTCCCTATTGATATTAGCCTGAGCTATATAGGCAACGACAACGATGATAAGAATTCATACGGAACTTGTTTGGTCAACAATATAAAACCCTTATGGGCAAATAGACCGGATAAGTGCACGCACGAAGACTATATTGAATTTTATCATAAGGTCTTTAAAGACCATGATGCCCCTTTATTCTGGATTCACCTATATGAAGAAGAGCTTGGGATCAAGGGGATCCTCTTCTTTAGGAATATGCGCAATCCTGCCAAAGCAATTGACGGAACTGTCAGACTCTATAACAATCAGGTATTTGTAGCTGACAAT
>JAEZQV010000077.1 GCA_023441125.1 Bacillota bacterium | reverse complement strand
TGAATGGCCTGCTGAATTACATTTTCATGGGTCTGGCAATTATAGTTATTGGTATCCAGGACAATAAACAGCGCATTGCCATAAGTATAATAGTAGTCGGTGCCCGCTGCCGTACGGCCGAGCGTATAAGCGGAACCGGCATTGTCAAAGGTGTTCGGATTGTTGAAATGATTGGAGTAGTTGTCAAACTTTGCATCATGGTTGCCGATTACTGTGGATAACGGCAGGCTGCGCAGCATGGCAGGATAAAGAAAGCCGGCATATTCATACTCTTGATTCTCGCCGTTGGCGGTGTCATTAATCTGATCGCCGACAGAAATGATAAAACTGAGATCCGGGTTTTGCTGCACGGCTTTTTGCAAAGTTTTATTCCAGTTGAAGGTGTCGTTGCGGGCGGCAATTTGTTTGGCCAGGGTCTCGCCTTCGGCTGATACCTGGCCGGCGCTCGCGCCGATTTGCGGGTCGCCCACATACAACACTTTGAACGCTGTGAAACTGTGTGTACGGTACGGCATGGGAGCGCTTTCCCTGCCGTTGCTGGTATAGGTATAATAGTAGGCGGTATTTTCCTTCAGGCTATCGGCCGTAACCCGATTGGCGTAGTATTGCAGACCATTCTGCTGCTTAATTTTTTGCTGCGTGCCGGTGTAAACTTTCGCATTTTTCATAGTGGGGGAAGTGGCCAGTTTGATCGTCGGCGTTTCCGCGGTATGGGAATACCAGGCAAAATTTAACTCGGCAGGCGTGCGGCCCACATTGAGGGCAATTTTTTCATAATCCTGCTGTACGGTTTCCCATTCCTGCTTCCATTGCGTCCACGCCGGACTGGCGGCAACCGCGCTGGACGCATCGTTCCAGTGCTCCGTGGCGGCGAAGGCCGTCAGCCCGAAACAAAGGATAATTGCCAGCACCAGACTACATGGTACCCTTCCTGAAATTTTCATACGGTAACCTCCTGTTTGTAAAAAGATTCTCTAGCACTAATTATAGAACGTTAGCAAATAATAATAATACTATTTACCGATTTTTAACTTAATCTTAACTAGCAGTTAACATACCCGGTGAGCTTGCGGTCTGTACCTGTCGTTAAGACGGCTAATAGTCGAAAAATCCTGCAACTTAGTAACATTGCAGGATTTTTTGCGCTCTTGGGGGTTGTATTGGATTATTTGTGCAGCGGAGAGGCCTGACAGGCAGCACGCTAGTCGACCGCAGTAAAAACAAAGTACATGCTGATAAGCCAGTACAAGATGGTTCCGCCGCTTAGCACCCAGGGTGTGTCCAGCTTACTTAAACGAAAGGCGCCGAAGGTCACCAAAGCAACCCCGATGGCAGAAAAATTAAAGAAAGCATGCCGCACCAGGCCGATAGCTACCAGCAATATCATGCCGGCAAAGGCGGCCGCGATTCCCTTAATAGCCGATTTTACAAAAATATTGTGCCTGATTTTTTGATGCATCTCAGCCGTTGTGATGACCCAGAATAAGGAGGGCAGGAAAATGCCCAGTGTAGCCGCAACCGCGCCGCTGACAGCGGCCACCTTATAGCCGACGAAGGTTGCTGTGATGAGAATGGGGCCGGGGGTAACCTGCCCCAGGGCAATGCCTACCGCAAACTCGTCAAACAGCAGCCATTGATAGTGCGTCACCACCTCCTGCTGAATAAACGGGATCATAGAAAATCCGCCGCCGAACAGCAGTGCGCCCATACGAAAAAATACCCAGCCAAGCTGTAACAAAATAGGTTTGCCGGCAACTGCGCAAATAATCGCCGCCAGCCCAACCGCAAACATGGCGGCAAACCCAATAATCCGTCGGCCGGAAGTACCAGCGATGGCTGCCTTTGGCCGTGCACTCTCAGGGGGAGAGACGCTTCGCTGGTCTTTCAGCGGCCGCTGGTAGACAAGTATACCGGCCAAAGCCGCAACCAACAATAATACAAAAATGTTTGCCGAGTACAGCATAATGCCGGCCGCGAGCGCGGCAATCACGATCCCCGGCCAGTCTGTCACAGCCGTCTTGCCGATTTCGATCACTGCGTGGGCGACAAGTCCGGCTACAACTACCTCCAGGCCTTTAAACAGGATACCGACCGCCGGTATGGAACCGTAGGTGAAATACAAATAAGAAAGCAGCACCATAATGCTGAAGGGCGGCAGCAGGAAGGCAAAGAAACAAATTATGGCGCCGGCAATCCCTCTTAATTTATAGCCTATATATACTGTAAACGATACATAGGTTGCTCCCGGCAACAGCTGCGCCAAGGCCAGGCCATTGACAAAATCCTCATTGCTCAGCCAGGCCGAACGCTGTACAAAATGCTTCTTGGCTTCAGCCACATACGCCGGACCAAAGCCGGTAAAGCCAATCTTAAGAAAAATCAAGCACAATTGCCGGAGTGTAATCGTCCGCACTGTCAATATTGCTGAACCCGGCGTTGTGATAGCCACAATATTCCCTCTCCTTGAAGTCTGGCCAATTTATGCGAGCATCGGTTAGAAGTTAACTTAATTGTAGCACAAATATTTCCATAATAAAGCTTTGCCGGCAAGAAGCAGCCGTAATTTCAGAGAAAACAAGGGGAAATGGGGGGACAGGGATCTTGTTTTAGTGAAGACAACAGGCGTACCAGATGGCCGAAGGGAAGCCAAAGATCGGCCGAAAGTATGAAAAAGCCTGAGTTGCCGGCATTTTGCAAGCGGCTGCGGTTACAGCCTGCCTGAGCGGATAATGGCATACAGCAGCCAGATGAACATAACCATGGCGATGGCAAAGCCGATCTCAATAACGGGAATCCGCCACAGGCGGGAGGATTGCCCGGCAAGGTTGAAGCTGACGATAATACTGGCCATAATCATGCTGAAGGCCAGCAGAATCACGCTGAAGG
>JAEZQV010000062.1 GCA_023441125.1 Bacillota bacterium | reverse complement strand
TTATAGAGGTAAGGCAGCGACAGAACAATAACCGGATATTTGAATTGCAAGCTGGTTTCGACTGGCGGTTGAAGAGATAAAGGATTAATTATTTTTGGCTGCCCACTAAGCCGCCATTTGTAAAAAGACGGGAAGAGGAAAGCAGAAATGCCATGCTAGCTCAGGCTTTACACAATTCAGTTACATGGATATTATCAGGATCCCTGTGTGGGTGGGGCGACATGTTTATTCCTGAATTTGAGCTGGTGGTCTTTTTATGGATTCCCCCTGACTTGCGTATGGCGAGGCTTGCTAAGCGCGAAGTAGAGCGGTATGGAGAAAAAAGCATCCAATACGGCGGGACGATGTACGCTGCGTCGCAGACTTTTCTTACATGGGCGGCCGGCTATGACGAGGGCGGCTTAGAGATGCGCAGCCGTGCGCGGCATGAGCAGTGGATGGCCGCTTTACCCTGTAAAATTCTCCGTTTGGAAGGAGAATTGTCTGTAACGGAACGGATGGAGGCAGTTTTGCGGGCACTCTAGTACTGTTGTTTTAGTATAAGCAAGTTAAACTTTCCCTTGACACGTTAGCATGTATATGTTTCCGTAATAGGTAGAAGTTATTTGTGGAAAGATGATTTAATAAGTCTTAGAGGAAGCGAGGGAATAGTATGGGCCGGCAAGATAGTCAATCTGACCAGAACGAACCGTTACGGAAGCGGCTGAACCCGCTGCAATTTGCCGTAACGCAGGAAAATGCGACCGAGCCGCCTTTTCGGAATGAATACTGGGACAATAAACGCGAGGGCATTTATGTTGATATTGTGTCAGGCGAGCCATTATTCAGCTCAGTGGATAAATTTGACTCCGGCTGCGGGTGGCCGAGTTTTACCAAACCGGTAGCGGCCGGCAAAGTAAGGGAAACCGCAGATACAAGCCATGGGATGGTACGTACGGAAGTGCGCAGTAAGACAGCAGACGCCCACCTGGGCCATGTATTTACTGACGGACCCAAACCGGGCGGCTTACGGTACTGCATAAACTCCGCCGCCTTGCGGTTTATTCCCAAAGAAAAAATGGAACAGGAAGGTTACGGTGAATTGCTGACATTATTTGCAAAGTAATGTCAGGGAAAAAGGCTGCCTCGCACTGGAGGCAGCCTTTTGGCAGCCGGGAAAAATACTGCTCGTGAGTTGGCCCGTTAACCAGCCGGTTTGCCGGGACTGCCTAGTTTTGCGAGACCAATACTCAGCCAGCCAAAAATAAGACCGATAAAATTTGCACCGGTAATCCAGACAACTGCATAGCCTAAATTGCTGATATAATCGGCCTGGACAGGAAATGCATGCGCATAATAGCCGGCAAACATACAGGAGTAGGCGTTAAAGGAGGCTAAAGAGCACTGGAACACGGCAATTTTTAAGGTTAACATCAGCAAAAAAACGGTTAGCAGGACAGCGAGCATCATTGCGGGCAGGAGAGCAAAAGACTTGCTCAGTATGTCAATTAAGACAATCGCTGCCACTGCCAGCGCGGAACCGGCGATCATCGGCAGACTTGCCTGTTTAAAGGCAGCAACCGTTGCGCCTAATGTAAAATACCAGGCCCAGCCGATAAACAAAGCCCAGATCGGCAAGCCAATGAGTGAACCCAGGCAGGATACCGCTGCCAAAACGGCAACTGATAGATCCAGCGCAGTTATGCGGTTCATAGAATCCCTCCCAATCTCATAATTGATTTAATTTTCGGATAATTAACTCTGCTCTTGTTACCTACGGTAAGGCTTCGATGGCTATATTAGCTTCGCTAAAGGCTGCATGTACCGCTTTGGCCACCGCTGCGGCGTTTGGCGCATCGCCGTGCAGGCAGACCGTTACGCCAGTTATATCCATTAGCGTTCCGTCGATAGTATCAATTTTTTTTGCCTGTACAGCCCGTAAAGCACGACTGGCAATCTCCTGGGGGGATCTGGCTTTTTTGACCCGCTCCAAAATCCAGTTCCCGCTGCTGTCATAGCCTAGATCCACCAGAATTTCCGGCGCCGTCTTAAGACCCCGTTTTTGGGCCCGCTGTAAGGCCTCACAGCCGGTATGGAGCATGATATATAAGTTTTTGTCATATTCTTCGACCACATCTAAAAAGGTATTGATGTAACGTTCTTGTTCGCCGACCATCCGGTATAGGATTCCATGCGGCTTTATGTGCTGCAATTTCATATTATGCAGCCGTAAAAATGCGTCTATCGCGCCTAATTGATATAACGTATCGGTGCGCAGCTCGGCCGGCGAAATATCGATTTGCCTGCGGCCAAACCCTTGCCGGTCGTTAAGGCCTACATGGGCGCCGACAGCGACGTTATATTTTTTGGCCCAGAGAATGGTCTGTTCCATAACCAGGGGATCACCGGCATGAAACCCGGTAGCTATATTAGCTGAGCTGATCCAGGGCATAAGCGCTTCGTCATCTCCCAGTACATAGCGGCCAAAGCTTTCGCCCATATCTACATTTATATCAATTTTCACAGATATTCCCCCTTGGTGTTGATTGACGTGGTATGGCGCTCTTGCGGCAAAAAGCCGGTATGGATATCACCGCTGACAAATTTGGGGTGTTCCAAAATTGCCAAATCGGCCGGGATGGTGGTTTTGATACCTTTGACCACAATTGCGCTTAGACCTTTTTTCAAATGCTCAATCGCAGCGGTACGGTTTGGCCCCCAGCCAATCACCTTGGCAAACAGCGGGTCATAATAGGGCGGGATTTTACTGTTCTCCCGGACGGCAGCATCAATCCGCAGATTTTTATTGCTAAGGGTATCGGGAAAAGAAAGCGTATGCACCAACCCGGGCGATGGCATAAATGTGACGGGGTCTTCCGCATAAATTCTGCATTCGATCGCATGGCCGCTAAACTGGATGTCTTCCTGCCGTAAGGCAAGTTTTTCGCCGGCGGCAATGCGGATTTGCTGTTCGACAATATCCAGTCCCGTGACAAATTCAGTGACAGGGTGTTCCACCTGCAGGCGGGCATTGATTTCCATGAAATAGAAATTGCCTGCGCTGTCCCGTAAATATTCAACTGTACCGGCACCGGTATAGTTTATCTTTTGGATGAGTTCTCTGGTATAAGCGAACAATGCCTGCCGCTGGGTATCACTGACCGCCAGTGACGGGGACTCTTCAATGATCTTTTGATACCGGCGCTGGATCGAGCACTCTCTTTCGCCCAAGCAAACCACCGTTTGTTCTTTGTCTGCCAGGAACTGTACTTCAATGTGCCGTGCTGTTTCGATAATCTTTTCCAGATAAACATCCCCGGAGGCAAAAGCCATAGTGCCTATGCGGCGCAAGCTGTCAAGCGCTTCCTGCAGTTTAACCGCATCCTGCAGATCATCTATGCGCTGGATGCCTTTACCGCCGCCGCCTTTATCCAGTTTCAGCATCACGGGAACACCGTGGACCAGGGCGACCTCATAGATCTCCTCAATGGATTTTATGGGGCTTATGGTTCCGGGGGTTACCGGCAAACTCAGCTGACTGGCAAGCTGGCGGCAATAACATTTGGACTCAATGTTTTCCAGGACAGCAGGACTGGGTCCAATCCAGACTGCGCCGGCGTTATGAACCGCTTTGGCAAAAGCTGCTTTTTCCGACAAAAATCCATAGCCGGGATGTACTGCCTCGGCACCTGATTTTTTCAGCACATCAATTAGCAGATTGATGTTCAAATAACTCTTGAGCGGACTGGGGGAGCCGATGCAATAGCTTTCGGTCGCTTCTTTGATATAAGGGGCCTCTTTATCGGCATCTGAATAGACGACAACTGTTTCGATGTTCATGGCCTGGCAGGTTTTCATTATCCGGCTGACGATCTCGCCACGATTGGCGATTAATATTTTCCTTATCATATCTAACCTCGGTTCTCCTATTTATTCCACCTGTAAAATGACCATTGGTGAATCCACATCCATCTCATCCCATTCACCTACTAGGATTTTTTCTACCGTGCCTGCTTTTTCCGTGGAACAGCTGATTTCTATTTTCATGCAGTTGATAACAGCCAATTCCTGGCCGGCTGTTACTTTATCGCCTTCATTTACTACCACTCGTGCCACCAAGCCCGGCATTGGCGCTTTCAATGTGTATTTCACTTTTAATTCCTCCCGATTTTTTTATTTCAATCTAGTGCAATCAGTCTATGATCAAATCCTCGGCGGCCAGCATTGTAATGAAATCGCGGCGGGCGGCGGTTGCTTCCTCGATGGTTGTCAGCCTGAATGTAATCTTGTCACGGGACGGGATTCCCTGGCCGATTTTCCAAAGATCGGCCTGAATTACATTTGCTACACAGACGAAGCCGCCCAGTGTCGGCCCGTCTGCAATGAGCAGGGAAGGGGTATTGCCTGTGACATTCACTGCGCCACGCATATTATAGCCGTGGTCAACAATATTTGAAGGATGGCTGCCGCCCTTGCCGCCATCTTGTCTGGCCCAAAAATAGGCAGGAACTTCTGCTAAACGGTATGCCGCCCGATTGGCATTGTGCGAAATTTTCATGGGGGTGGAAAATAGATAATCCATGCCTGCATGGGTAACATAGTCCGGTGCTGAATTTGGCCCGGGAATGGCTCGTAACTCCCACTCATTTGTGTAGGCCGGGATATATTTGGCACTTATCTTGCGGCCGGCCAGATTTTGAGCGGTAGTATACCCTAAGGCAATTTCATCACCGGTTTGCAGCTTTCTGCCGTTGAATCCTCCATATGAACCAAACAGGCAGGTGGATTTACTGCCTAAATACACGGGGACATCGATCCCGCCGGCGATACATAAATAACTGCGAAAGCCATGGGAACCAAAATGATCGAAGCTTAACTGATCGCCGGTCCGGATGGAAATAGCCTCCCATAAGGGAATCGACTGCCCGTTCAATTTGGCGGACATATCGGCGCCGCAAATGGCAATGGTGGTGTCCCGGGCAAATTCCAGCTGAAAGTAACCGCCGGCGATTTCCAGCGCGGCTTCGCCCGGAGCATTTTTCAGAAGCAAATTGCCAAGCTGCAGAGCCAGATTATCCATGGCGCCGGCTGCCGCCATGCCCAGCCCCATATATCCCAATCGTCCGGGCCAATCTTCTACCAGTACTTCAATACCGGCTTTTATTATCTTAATCATAGCGTTAACCTCCTCGTACTATCATCGTGTTAGAGCCGGGGTGCTTGTTTTGCTCCCTGTTCCTGCGCTTTGGCAAACTCTTCTGCCCCTTGCTTTACTTCCGGTCTGGCTAAGAAGGCAAGATAATCCTTGACAATAATTTTGCTTTCCTCGATTTCATAATTGTAATCGGTTTTATCATGGACGTGTTCGTATATGGCATCAATTTCTGCTTCCGATACTTCAACAAATTTCAAGCGGTCACCGGAAGGGTGATATAAGAAGGGTTTATCTTTGAATTGCGGATGTTTCATTGCCTGCTGGAAAGTTGGTATGGTGCGCCCAAAGAGCTGATAACCGCCGCCAGTGGCTGTGGTATAGGTAAAGAGACAGGCGCCGCCGATTCCCACCGCGCCTTCCGGTGTCCAGATACGCGGCGGGTTGTATTTGGGAACAATCATTTTGCAGCGAGGGTCCATTGGCCAGAAAAATCCGCCCCCTGGCCAAAAACCGCAGCCACTGTTGTACCAGTACGTGCTGAGCAGCATCTGCTTAATAGCGGCGACAGAACAGCCATTGCATTTGGCCATATATTCCAAGTTGTAGCCGCCCTCGCAGTTGGGGGCGTCGGGCCTTATTTGTTTTACGTAAAGTTCCACGGCCTTTTTTGTCTGACTGTCCTCAAAGGCAATCGGCAGGGTAATAATCCTGGAGTCTATGACCATATCCTCGACACCAAGCAGCGAGTCTTCCGCCAGTTTTATTTCCGCGATTAATTCTTGCACGGAAATTTGCAGAGGATCGAAATGAAAAAGATTGGCGCGCAAGCTGGGGACAGTTTCTATCAGCCCCCGGATGTTTGTTGCTTTTACCTTGCTGTCTACGGCTAGGGTCCGAAAGGAATCCATTAGCTCTACCCGTTGCTCATAGCCATATTCCACCTGGAGGAAGCCGTCGCCGGCCTGGCGAAATAAAATTTCGGTTCTGACATCTGTTGCCGGCATTGTGTCGAGAATGACCTCATATTTTTTCATGAAAAGTCCCTCCTTTGTAAAATCAAAAAGCAAGTGCGCCAGTTCATAGAAATGAAACCGTAAGCGCCCTTGCTCTTTTAATTTTGTATTCAATTTATGTTCTAAGTATAAAAGAATCTTTTTTTTGATTCAATTACTCCCCATGACCATTTATTTCTCACATTTTTCTATTTATGGTAAAAAAGTAGTAGAAATAAATGAAATAGGTTTGCTATAATTTAAGAAAAACTTTACGTCAGCTGTCTTAACGTAGAGGGAATGTTTCACTGGTTATAATTTAACAGTATCTGGTGGTGAATATATTGGATTCTCTCGGCAATAACGTTTGGATGGTAATCACAGATATTATCTACAAAATTCACAGTATTAACAGCCTTGACAGTATGCGGTCGATTTTGCTTAAGCAGTTGCAATGGGTTATTCCTTTTGACCGGGCGACTTCCTATTTGGCGGCCAACGGACAGGAAGTGCTGCTTTGTGCGCCTGTTACGCTGAACTTTCCCGATGAATACGTACAAAAGTATTTGGAGAATTATTATAAATACGATTATTCGCGGGGGATAAAACTTAGCGCCAATAATATTGTTTATCTGGATTCCGATATTTGCGACAAAAAAGTGTGGCTCAAATCAACCTACTATGAACAAATCTGCAAACCGAATGCAATCCATCATATAATACATATCAATTTAGCTTTTAATAATACGTTCCTGGGAATAGTATCCTTGTACCGCAATGAAGCCTCCACGAATTTTTCCTACCGGGATACTTTCATTTTAAATCAGCTTAAAGACCATTTGGCCTTGCGCCTCTATAATGTTCTCAATGCCAAAGAGCAAACGAATAAAACCTTATCCGTATTCGAATGCAGCGTTAAATTTCAACTGACTGCGCGGGAAGAACGAGTGCTGGGTCTCATGGCCAAAGGTCTGGAAACAGAAGAAATGTGCAATGCTTTGATTATAACGCCCAATACCCTGAAAAAACATATTCTTAATATCTATAAAAAAATTGGCATCAAAAACCGCGTACAACTGCTAAAAATGATTCATGAATGATCCCGGTTTATAAAGTAGGAAATTCAGCTCTGGCGGGAGTCTTTCCCATAAGGTCTAGGCATAATGAAGGCCAGGTATACTCGCTTTATTAAAAGCGAACCTGGCCTTCATTTATATTAGGGATAGGGGAGGCAAGTCGATAGAGACAAAAAACACCAAAGGGTAGGCATATCAGCGCAGATATACCCTAGCCTTCGGTGTTTACCGATCAGCGCACTAACGTACAGTAAGATTCAGCTTACAAACACAAGGAAATAATTAAGATCATATTACTACAGCTTAGCTATGGTGTCAATGTGTATGCGCCCATTTTCCGATTCGGGCATAAACACATCCAAACTCTGGACACGCCAGGATCACTCCAGCGCATTCTCTGATTAACCAGTTGCTATACAGGGAAAAATGCCCGCCTATGATATAATAAAAGATAGTTGCAAAGCGAACAAATATTGGTGGTGATTTTGCGGTGAGAGTTGAGATGTGTTCGCGGGAAAGAGTTCTGGCGGCATTTAACCGAAAACCCTGCGACAAAATTCCTGTTATTAATCCGACTTCACTGGCGACGATTGAAAGTATGCGGCTGGTGAACGCCTATTTTCCCGCGGCGCATACGAATAGTGACGCTATGGCGGCTCTGGCTGCGGTTGGCTATGACACGCTTGGTTTTGACAGTATCACTCCTTATTTCTCGGTACATGTGGAAGCGGCGGCGTTGGGCTGTAATGTTGACTGGGGCAAGGCGGACAGCTGGCCGCGGGTTATAGAAAAGCAGGGGGCTAAACTGGACGATTTTATCATGCCGGCCAACTTTTTGGACCGGAAACCTGTAAAAGCCGTATTAACTGCAATTAAAACGCTGAAAAAGAAATATGGTTCAAGGGCGGCTATTGTTGGTAAAGTGATTGGTCCCTGGACGCTGGCGTATCATCTTTACGGAACTGCTAATTTACTGCTGGCTATGATTCTGGAGCCTCAGACAGTCTGCCGGTACATAGACGCTTTGTCGCAGGTTCCGGTCATTTTTGCCCATGCGCAGTTTGAGGCCGGGGCGGATATTCTTACCTGGGCTGATCATGTAACCGCCGATTTAATTAGTGCCAAAGCGTATGAAGAATTCCTTTTACCGGTACATAAGCGTTGCAATGAACAGTTGCTGAAGGCCGGCCCGGTCATACTGCATGTTTGCGGGCCGGTGCTGGACCGCCTGGATTTATTTTGTCAGGCTGGTTTTGAAGCCTTTCACCTGGATTCACGCAATGATGTTACCAGGGCTGTGGGGATAGCCGGTGATAGCTTGCTTTTAGCCGGCAACCTCAGTAATCCTGACACCTTGCTTGGCGGCACGGCCGGTGAAATAAAAGCGGCGGTAGATAATGCCCTAAATGGCGGCATCCATTTGCTAGCGCCGGAATGCGCACTGCCTTGCCGGGTTCCTAACCGTAATTTAATCGAAGTTGTGAACGCCGCCCGTTCCTGGAAAGCTATGAAATAGAGAAGGTGAAATGTTTGGATGCCATTATTAAGACCTATTTTGCCAAGGTAGTTGAAAAGATTGATACGTCCGCAGTAAACACTGTCCAGATTATATCCCGCGACGGACAGGTAATCGCTAAGGCCACGGCGGATGATGCGGATATGGACGAGGCAATTCTCCGGGCGGTCATTCAAGCCCTGGATATAAATAATCCCAAACAAATTACCTATGACAATTCGGGCGAATATACGGTGGTCGCTGCCCCCGTATTTATTGACAGGCAACTGTTTGCCGCAGTTGTTGTTGAGACGATGAATTTAAAAAACGGCGAACAAGTCGCTACTACGCTGCGTGCTTCCCTTGAGGCTTTTATTGAACATCTTGCTGTACAGCATGGCTTGTCGGCAGACATGGGGCGCGATGCCATTATCATTAAAGAAATATTGGAGGCCAGACCAAACAGACTGGAAGATACGGTTTCCTATAAGATTTTTAAGTCATTAAAAACATACAATATAGATCTGTTTCTGTTGCGGTCGGTTATCTTGATTCAGTTAGAAAAAAAGACCAATAAGTATTTCAATATTAATCTTGACCTGGGGTATGAGTCGTCAATAAAAATGTTCAAAGAAAAAGTGGTTACTATCATAAAAACCAACAAATATCTCAACAATCAGGATCTGGTTGCCTTTGCCGATAATGATCATATTGTTGTTATCAAATCGTTTTTACATGTTAAAGATACGGGCAAATTATATAATGCCCTTGATGTTATCTGTGAAAGTATAATAAATGATTTGGATGCGGCGAAGATATTTACCTATCGTATTGCTTATGGCAGCCTGTATGCCAATTTCCTGGAACTTACTAAATCGTACGCGGAAGCGCAGAATACCATTTATCTTGGTGAATTATTCCAGGAAAATCCGGGCTTATATAATGCCGATCAGGGACTGCTGGAGCATATCTGTTTTTATTTGCCGTCGATTATTAAATATAAAGCCATTCCGCCTGTCCTGGCGGGCATAAAAAAATCTACCGGCTGTTTGGATTTCGATTTGCTGGAAATCATCGAAGAGTATGTTGATCAGAATATGAGCTTGACAAAAACCGCCCACCGACTGCATTTGCACCGGAATACAATTGCCCAGAAAATTGATAAGTTCAGGGACAAAACCGGCTTAAAGCCGGAAAATAACTTTCATGATGCATTTTTGATAAAAATGGCTGCGCTAACCGTTAAGTTGAATAGATATGAACAGGAAAAATAGATAATAATCCGATTTTTCTAGGAACTTGATAAAACAAAGAGAAAACCATGTGCATATTGCACATGGTTTTCTCTTTGTTGCTGACATAAATGTCATTTTTTTAGCAGGTTTAGAGAAAAAATTAATGGAATGTTAAGAATTATATCTCTATTATGCATAAGCGGGAAATTTGGGGGAGGTCAGTAGATGTGCTTAACATTGCCGACAAAAAGGTACTTGCAGATTACTTACAAGCAAAAGCGCTAATTTCAGATTTAAATCATGTATTGATTAAACCGCTGGGGGGTGGGGTGTCTTGTGAAGCAATCATGGTCAGAACGCCGGAAAGAGCCTTTGTAATTAAGCAGGCATTGCCAAAACTGAGAGTGAAGGAGGACTGGTTTTCCGATGTCACCCGGATAGTAAATGAAAAAGATTGTTTGGCGTTTTATAATCAGATAGCCCCGGAGGATACGCCCAAGCTATTGTTTTATGATGAAGAAAACTATCTCTACGGGATGGAAGCGGCGCCCGAGCAGGCAGCCATGTGGAAGAACAGACTGCTGGCCGGC
The DNA here is from genome assembly GCA_023441125.1 of Bacillota bacterium. Next base: position 3,890 of record JAEZQV010000062.1, on the reverse strand, counting down.
GATATTGACTTTGCAATCGCCCGCAAAGCGGCTCTGGCCCTGGTAAATGTACATAACACCGCAGCCCGGGATGAAGGCATTAAAGCCCGGTTTGCCAGTCAAAAATTTTTTATTGAACTGCGAATCGATCCTTATTTGCAGACCATAGCCAAACATCATCCCGTGCTGGAAAAGACGATTAATAAAGAAATTGCCAGGCTGTTAGACACCAAGGCGACCCTGGTTCATGGTGACTACAGCCCCAAGAACATTCTGGTTGACGGTCATAAAATTTATATTCTTGATTTTGAAGTGGCGCATATCGGGGACCCCTCATTTGATCTCGGTTTCCTGACCAATCATTTTATGCTCAAGGCCATAAAACACAAGCAATGGGCGCTAAGCTACCTGAATCTTGCCATTTATACAGCCGATGTTTATCTGCAAAAAGTCGACTTCATGAATGCCGCCGTACTGGAGCGCAACACCATCAAAACCCTGGCGTTGCTGTTTTTGTCCAGGGTTGATGGCAAATCGCCGGCCGAATATATTACCGAGGAGAGCGATAAGAAGTTAATTCGCACAATAAGTTACCACGTTTTACAGAATGATATTGCCACATACCGGCAGCTAGTTCAATATTTTCTGGAAGAGCTTAGGGTACTTGCTTAATTTATGACGGAAAGAAAGGATGTAGCTTTATGAAAGATACACGTATTAAAAGAATTAAGGCCAGACAGGTTTTTGACTCGCGGGCCAATCCTACGGTTGAGGTCGATGTTGAATTGGAATGCGGCAGTAAAGGGCGCGGGACGGTTCCCTCCGGCGCATCCACCGGCATTTATGAAGCCTTGGAATTGCGGGATGCCGACCCGAAACTCTTCCGGGGAAAATCCGTTTTTAAAGCAGTTGAGAATGTTAACCGGCTTATTGCTCCGGCGCTGATTGGTGTTGACGCTTTAAAACAATCGGTTGTCGACAATACAATGCTGGACCTGGACGGAACTGCCAATAAGTCCAAGCTGGGAGCGAATGCGATCCTCGGGGTTTCTATCGCTACGGCCTGGGCAGCCGCTAATGCCTGCGAAACGCCGCTTTACCGGTATTTAGGCGGGGTGCAGGCGGTTACACTCCCGGTGCCGATGGTGCAAATTATCGGTGGTGGCCTGCATGCGGGCAAAAGCATTGATATTCAGGACTTTCTCATTATTCCGGTAGGGGCGGCTACGTATTCTCACGGGATTGAAATGGTGGCCAATGTATACCATGCCACCAAAGAAGTATTTACTAAATACGGCAAACCTTTGTCGGTGGCTGATGAGGGCGGCTTTTGGCCCACGTTCGGCTCGAACGCGGAAGGGCTGGACCTATTGGTGGAAGGTATCCGGCAAGCCGGCTATAAACCCGGGGACGAAGTGGCCATCGCCCTGGATATTGCCGCCAGTCACTTTTATCAAAACGGTAAATACCAATTTGCTGCTGAAGGCACGGAAATGGACAGCAAGGAATTTGCCAGGCTTTTGGCCGCCTGGGTGGACAAATATCCGATCATTTCCGTGGAAGACGGCATGGCGGAAGACGACTGGGACGGCTGGGAGGAATTGTCCGCCGGCCTCAGGGAACGGGTGCAGCTTATCGGCGATGACTTGTTTACAACCAATGTTAGCCGGATTAAACGGGGCATCGACCGGAAAATCGCGAACAGCGTGTTAATCAAGATGAATCAGATCGGGACCATCACCGAGACGCTGCAGGCTGTTGAACTGACCAAGAATGCCGGCTATCTGCCGGTGGTGTCGGCCAGGTCCGGTGAAACGGAGGATGCTACTATCGTGCATCTGGCGATCGCCACCAATGCCGGCCAGCTTAAAGTGGGTTCGATTGCCCGGACGGAAAGGACGGTCAAATGGAATGAACTGCTGCGCATTGAAGAGGAGCTTGGCGCTGAGGCGGTTTATCCGGGCCAGGATATCTTCAGGCATATTCTCCAAAGATAGCAAAACAGCTGCAGCTGTCAGGACGCGCAATAAGCCGGGGCACAGCCCGGCGTCATATCAAGGATCAATTTAATGAACAGAGGAGGGTCCATTACATGGTTGACTCGGTAAAAAACAGTGTATTCCGGTTTCGTTATGTTTTATTGACAATTATTGCCTTCTGCTATTCTATTCAATATTTGGATAGAGTAAACACCAATATTTTATTACCTTTTATCAGTAAGGATATCGGCATGTCCAATTATGAGATTGGCATTGGCGCGGCCCTGATGCTGATTTTCTATGGCCCGTCCCAGGTTGTGACCGGGTGGATATGCGATAAAATCGGTTCCCGCAAAGTCCTGATATTTTCGATAATAGCCTGGAGTACGCTGACCTACTTGCAGTCCGCGGTTCACAGTGTCAGCGAGTGGTATCTGCGCATGGTGCTGTTCGGCATCATGGTTGGGACGGAATTTATTCCTTCGGCCCGTTTAATTGTCCGTTATTTTCCGCCGCTGCAGCGGGCGCGGGCCCAGAGCATCCTGTCCTGGTCCTGGATTATTACGCCGGCGTGGGCGCCGATGGTAAGCACTTTGCTCTTTACCCTGTACGGCAATGAATGGCGGGAAATTTTTAAACTCCTCGGCCTAATTGGTGCTATACCGCTTATCCTGGTAGTGCTGTTTGTTTTTGACCGGCCTGAACGGAACCGGTTTGTTAAACAAGCGGAAGCGCTAGAAGCCTATGAAGATGAAATAAAACAAGGAATTATTACGGAAGAAGATGTAAAGAGCGGTAATGTCCAGCTTATCGCCCACAAGTCACAGGGACTTAATGTTCCCTTTATGCAAATATTGAAAACACCGGGATATATTCCGCTGGTTTTTGTGTATGTCGCCGCCCAGCTGGCTTTCTGGGGTGTTATGGTTTGGTCCGCGCAATATCTGATTCAGGTACACGGCTTCAGTGTAATGAAAATGGGGGTATGGGCATCGATCTATTTTATTGGCGGCGCGCTGGGCTCCTTCGCCAGCGGCTGGGTCAGCGACAAAATATTGGGTGGCCGGAGAAAACCCATGATTATTTTGTGCTTCGCGTGCATGATCCCCTTTATCGTTATCCTGGCAACGCTGACCAAAGGCGTGTCCCCGTTTGTGCTGCTCCTGACCCTTACCGGTGCCGGCTTTTTTTCCAACATGGTCTGGGGTCCTGCCATTACCCTGCCGGCCGACATGTTTCCCGTTGAATCCTACGGTAAAGCCATGGGCGGTGTAAATTGCATTGCCTATATGGCGGCCGCGGCGTCGCCGTATATTATGGGCGGTTTAATTCAAATCGATCCCGTCACTAAATCCGCCAATTATTTCTATGCCTGGCTATGGGTGGCCTTTACCGCCTTGCTGGGGGTTCTGGCAGCCAGCAGGCTGGTGGATAAGAAACGGGCAAACACCGCACTCCGTAAAGGTGCAGTCTCCTCCTGATAAAATAGGTGGCTGATTGACGCCGGCAATAATGACCGGCAAAATTCTTAAACGATACGAAGGGATATATTGCGCATGCCTCAAATTAACAGCCTTATCGATTGTGCAGAGCTTATTCAGGCCTTAATGCCGCTGGATTGCTATCTGACAATAACGGATGCCGAAGGGACAATCAGAAAATTTATTGCCCCCAAAACATTTTCTTTACAGGTCAATGCCGGCGATAAAGTTCATAGTTCCGGTTCCATAGCGGAAACCCTGCGGACCGGCGCGGCTTTAAGCAAAATTTTGCCGAAGGAGCAATACGGGGTTCCGGTGAAAGCCTTTAGTACGCTGGTTGTCCACAATGGTAACCGCGAGGGGGCTATTGCGCTGGGGCTGAGTCTGGAAACACAGCAGATTTTACAAGGCAGTGTTGAAAGCCTGGTAGCGGTAACCGGACAAATTACCG
>JAEZQV010000002.1 GCA_023441125.1 Bacillota bacterium | reverse complement strand
GCCCCAGGGACGCTGGCTGCGCAACAACTCCTGGAAGTATGGCTTCATTCTGCGCTATGATGACGGCAAGGAGGCCAAAACCAATATCGACTATGAGCCTTGGCATTTCCGCTATGTCGGCCTGGAACATGCCAAGAAGATCTACGAGCTTGGTGTTTGTCTGGAAGAATACCTCAGCATATAAAGAGCGGCAACCACCAATGGCGGCACCTGGCCAGCCTGCCTGCAGCCGCTGCCTTGCTTTATAAATTATTGTTAAAGAAGCACCCGGCTCACAGAGGGATGCATTGTTTGTTTGTCAAATTATAATAGCACGCTCGCAAAAGGCGCTGCTACTGGTCTGTTCCTACGTTAGGGCCAGGCTTTGCGGCGCTGGTTACTGTCAGGACGAGATAATCCGGGAGGTGCTGCTCATTGGACGTCGAAGTCGCCAAGCGAATTATTAATTTCATTTTTGACGAAGCAGGTTTTTACTCTATCGTCTGTAATGACAAAGGACAGATTATTGCCGCCAAGGTTGCGTCGAGAATCGGTTCAACCCACAGTGGTTCACAGCGGATTCTGGCGGAAAAACTCAACGAAATCATTATCACCACGGAAGATGAGCAAAAGTCGGACGGCAGTGTTAAGGCCGGCGTAAATCTGCCGATTGATTTTCAGGGCCAGCGCATCGGTACCTTTGGCATTACCGGCAATCCGGAGATTGTCAGGCCGGTGGTGAAAATTGCCGCCGGCTTGGTCCGGCTGGAACTGGCGGCCAAGGAAACAAGGATGGCCTGCGCAGCCAGGTCATCCGGGCAAGCGACTCCATAGCCGGCATTGCGGCTACCGTGCAGCAACTGGAAAGTGCGCAGGCCGAATTTGCTGCTACCATGCAAAAAGTTGCCGCGCTTTCCGGCCAAGCCTCTACCGATGTGAATAATACCGGTAAAATTATAACCACGATTCAGCAAATCGCCAGTCAGACCAATCTGTTAGGCTTAAACGCCGCAATTGAATCGGCCCGGGCCGGCGAGCATGGCCGCGGTTTCAGTGTCGTTGCCGAAGAAGTGCGCAAACTGTCGGATCAGAGCAACCAGTCGGCTAAGGACATTAAAGCCATGCTGCAGCAACTAAAGGAATCCATGGAAGCCGTCATCCACAACACCCAGCAGACCGCCGCCATAACAACCGGCCAAAACGCTGCCGTTCAGTCCATTACCAACATGGTCTCCGAGTTATACCACGTCTGTGAAGACCTCCGGACTATGGCCGATACAAAATAGCTGCTATATATACTTACCAGGCGGGTGGTTGCCGGACCACCCGCCTGGTAATTTTAGTGCCTAGCTGTGGCTTAATAAGCCGCTGCCGATTATCCGTTAGTCTTTATTGCTATTGTAATCCCGGTCATTGAAATAATTGAGCCAGGAAGAAGTCCGGTGCAAGTCCCAGTTGCAGGGCGGCATGTACTTTTCTTTCATGCGTTCTTCCTTGCCTTGGCCTTTAAAGCCTTCATACATTTGTACATAAATGCATTTTTGTTTACCGGGATAGACTTCACACCACCCGTCGCGGCTGCCGCCGCAGGCGCCGTTGCGCTGCTGCTTGGGGCACTGGGACATGGGGCAGATGAAGCCCAGCTCATGCATCGCGCAATCGCCGCAGAAACGGCATTCATTCGTCATGGTTTTCGTGGTATATTCGGCCTTGGTGAACGGCTGCTTGAGCCAGGATTGGTCGATGTAACGGGCGATGGCCTTGTTCACCGGATACAAAGGGGCCTTTTGGTCAAAGGCCACCTCGTGCACCACATTCATCAGCGACTGCTTCAACGAGGTACGGCCCGGGCCTGTCCGGCGCCGGTCAACAGGCTGACAGGTATTCAAGCCGGTTGCCGCATCCTTTTCAAAGAAATAAAAACCGCCGGCCTGCGGATGATTAAATTCAGCCGCGGCGATATCCTGCCAGTTGGCGCTTAATTCCTCGCCTTTTTCGATAATATACCGCACCTCGCTGTAATCAAGGCCATGGCCGCCAATATTGACGCCGTCATACTGCAGGCCTTTCAGCACGGCATACTGCCTGGCGGCCCGCAGCAATTGCAGTTCCTTTTTATTGCTGTGAGCGGCTTCTTCTTCCAGCCGGGCCACCAGCGAATCGGTTACCACACAGCCGGGAATCAGGTTTTTATTCATCATTTTGGCCACCGGCAGCGACAGGATAAAGATGTTGCCGATCAATGACACAGCCAGATTGTTCAGCGTAATATATTTTTTCAGTTCATCGAACTTGCGGGCGTCATAGCCCAGTTGCGTAATAACAAACCTGGCGCCATTGACGATTTTTTTGTGGAGTTTATAGTACTGGGACATCGTTTCGGCCTCGGTTGATTTGAACGGGGAAACAACGGCGCCGGCGAAAAAAGCCATGGGAGCCAGCTTGGTATAGGCGCTGTCATTCATTTTAGTAATCATTCTCAGGGCCTGCACCGCGTCAAAGTCGAAAACCGGCTTGGCATTGCCGGCATAGCCCTGAACCGGATAGTCCCCGGTCATTACCAGCAAATTTTCAATTCCGGCTCTGTTCAGGGCATAGAGCTCACTCTCCAGGGCATTGCGGTTTTTGTCTTTAGTTGTAAAATGAACAAGCGGATCAATCCCCAGCTGCTTGGCCTCCACAGCCATGGCATAGGCTGTAATTGCCGATTTTCCTCCCGGATTGTCAGTAATCGTCACCGCATTAATCCTGCTGTCCTTAGCGGCCAGCTCAGCCATCTTCACCAGATGTTCCTGCGCCTTTTCCCGCGCGCCCCGCCCCGGTATCAGCTCCCAGGTCACCGACAGTTCAGCCGGATTAGCCAAGGCGGCTTGTAAAGAAAGTTTAGCCGTCATAATATTACCTCCGCTGTTAATATAATAAAACGACTGTTTTTCTTATTATATCATCAAGTACGGTGCCGTAAACAGCAAAAGACCATGTTTCGCCAGTGCCTCAACATGGTCCATGAAACTCTTCGTCCGGCAACGTAAGTCCTTTACAAAACAGCGACGGTTTTTTTCACCAGTTGTAAAGCCTGGTCAACCTCGCTCCCAACCATATTGGACAGGGTCTCGACCGTAGAAAGCGTTTCGGCCCCATCGGGACGGGTAATGGTTTTATCCACAATAAATTCCTTGTCGACAGTAGAGTAGAGTTTTAAGTCCAATGCCACGTCCAGGGGACGAACCGAGAACAAAATAATGTTATTGACATGCCGCAGGTTGCCATAAGCGGCAAGCGACTCGGCGGTTGCATCACCAGCCGAACTTATGTTGCACCGGCTTAAGTCCCGCAGCACTTCATTGCCCGATTGGACCTCGCTGCCCAGCATCAGGGCGTTGATCTTAAAACGGATCACTTCATTGAGCGCTTTATTTAATAAATCCATGCCCGGTACGTAATGCCCGGAGGTATCAATGTACAGGGCAACTGCGGCCGTGGCATTGCTCTCCATCGGGGAGGCGGCACAAACCCCAAAGCTGAACATCAGCAGCAGAAACAATAAGCTGCAAGCAATTCTTTTCAAAGCGATTCACCTCGTCGTAACCCAATATTGTTGAACCGGCATTGTGCCGGCCCAATATTCTTATAGTATAATAGTTCCCGGCAAAAAATCAAGACTGCTAAGGTTAATAACGGCAAAGCAGCTGGTGAAAGCCACAAATTTTAAAATTATTATTAGATTGACGCTTGCCAAATACTTTGTTACAATATGTACAAAGTAAAATATTGGATTTGTACTACTGACGGTTCAGTGGAGTTTACCACACGGAGTACAGATCTTGAAAATGTCGACCGTCTGGGCAGTTATCACGTAAGTGTATGGTCCGGGCGGTTTTTTGTTTTGTAGCAAACACCGCCGTGCCAGCACCACTATTCTTTCCCTCAGGAGCGCATATTTACAGAAGATACTGTCAACTCGTAGATTCGTCGTTTTTTACCCTGGGCTATACTATACCAATAGTGGAGGGGTCACCATGCTAATTGACAGGGACGGTATATCCAAACATACCATTCACAGACTGGCTTTATATCACAGTGTATTGAAACTGATGCAGGAAGCCGGCCGCGATCTTTGCATCTCCGGTGAACTGGGCCGGCGAACCGGCATATCGTCACACCTCATTCGCCGGGACTTTGCCTATTTTGGCGAATTTGGCATCAAAGGCGTTGGCTATAAGATCGACTATCTGCTCCAGCGGATTGAAAAAATTCTTGGTTACAATACTACTTGGAATACCGTCCTGGTCGGGCTGGGCGTACCGGTGTCCTACCCCGCCTTTCTGGCGGCAATCGAAATTTTGGCTGTCATTGATTTAAATAAGCAAAATTACGGTGTATTTATCCCTGATTTGGACTTAGCCGTTGAGGCCATCGACAACATTAAGGAGATCATTGACAGCCGAAAAATAACCATTGGCATAATCGCCGTCCCGCCGGCTTATGTCCAGGAAGTTGCCGACCAGTTAATCAAGTCCGGAATTAAGGGCATTGTCAACCTTTCTTCCGCGCCGATTTTTGCGCCTCAATCGATCGTGATTACGCAGTTGAACATGGCCTCGCTGCTCAGCCAGCTGACTTTTGCCCTTAGCCGTCCGCCGGCGGAAGACCGCCGGGTCCGGTGACGGTGCTAACCGGCTGCATCATTGTAGCAGAACAAGAACGGACCTGGCTAGCACAGGTCCGTTCTGTCCGCCGCCGTTGGGCTCAGCCCGGCTGAGGCTGGCAACTAGCCTCCTTGTCATAATCAATCATAGTTCCCACCCCAAAATGAACGTAGATATCCGGCTGGCCGGCAACAGGAATCCAAAACCCGATTACTGTTTTCCCGTTCGCTTCCGTTTTCGAGTAAGCAGCCTGCTGCGAGGCCAGCGCCTGATTGGCACGACAGCGCTGATGCCGCTCCGGCGAACCGATGGAAGAGCATTTTATGCCCACCTGGCCGCCGGCCTTGCTACAGGCTTCATTAACAGCCAGAATTTCGCGGGTTTTATGCACCAGCATAACCGGCTCCGGAAAATTCCCCCACATCAGGTGAAACGCCTCAACTATTTTTTCATCAACCATAGTAATCCCTCCAAAGATATTATTTTAGTTGCTTATCCTGATTATCCCGTTTATCAGCATACTGTTGAAAAGCCGCCCGGCCTTCCTGTTCCCACCAGGTCCGGTAATACCCATCGCGCTCGCTCATAGAGCGGTGAGCAGGGCCGGCAGCCGCCGCAGCCGCTTTTTCCCAGTCATGGCCGGACTTATAGTAGCCATGAGAGCCAAACAGCAGCCGGAACATGATAACCAAACCCGCACCCTGCCAGTATGTAATCTCTTTCCAGCCAAAGATGGCCGGCAGCAGATTGTTCCAGAGCAGCATGACAAAATAACCAAAGATCAGGCCAAAAATAAGCGACAGCACCATGCCTGCCAATACATGAATTATCATGATTTTGCCTCTGGATACACACTGATTGCCGTGAAGTTTCATATGCCAGCCTCCTTACATCTCCTCTGTTAAGCTTGCCTGCAATGCTTTCGTTGCCCGGCTTTTCCGGGATAACAGCGTACCGATGGGCTCGCCCCATTTTGCGGACAGTTCTTTAAAGCTATAGCCTTCGATTTCCGTGGCCACCCATACGGCCCGCTGTTTAGGCTCTAACGCCATAAGCGCCGCATACAGCTGCCGTTTTCTTTCTTTAGCTTCCACTTTACTGGCAATATCGGCCTGCGGATCGGGAATAACGGCCGCCAAGGGCAAACCGGAAGACGCGTCAGGTTTATCCAGCGATACCGCCCTTGGGGATTGCCGGAAATAATCGGCGATCCGGTTCCGGACCGAACGGTAGGCATAAGCCAGAATGCTTTCAACCTGGTGCTCAATGCTGATCTTGTTGTACAGGTTAAAAACGACATCGGCTACGATATCTTCGGCATCCATATCCGATATATCTGTTATTCGCCGCCGCACACACCGCAAAAAATTTTCCTGCTCATCCAGGACCGTTTCCATCAGATCCTTTTTCCGGTCGTACATAACCTCTCCGTTCTCCCCGCGCCATTAGCCGGTAGGCTGCCATTACTCTTAAGACGAAACAACAGGCGTTTTATTGCAGCAAGCAACAAAAAACTTAAATTAATTTTCCTGGCTGCAGGCCTTGCATAAAATCACCGGATCGTATATATTTCCAATTATAGCAAGAATGTTAAGTACGGTGCCTACGACAACAAGGAGGGATTTATCTGGAAACAAATTATCGTATTGCCTACGACAAAGGCTGGGAGGACCTGAAACGAAAAGATCCGGCCGAAATTGCCGCCGCCATGAACGTCACCTACCTGAACGACCAACAGCAGTTTATTGTGCCGTTTTTTAATGAAAACTTTCTTGTCGACTGCAGCCGGCAAAGCATCACCAAGGCAACAGACGGGCAAGTTCCCGGCATCGGCGCGTCCATACTCATCCTCCACTATCTCACATTTTTTGAAGTCAGGGCCGAACCGGTTCATAAATGGGTCAGCCTGAAGGAAATCCCCAACGGCGGCATGCTCTTTTATCCGGCTTTTCACAAAGAATCCATCTGTGGCCTGATCCGAAGTTTCGGGCACCAGCCGGCACTGCTTTTAGAATGCGCCAAACAGCTCGGCGGCCAGCAGGCTCAGTTCGGCGATGCCTCGGCCGTCTTTCAGGTCTTGCCGAAAATTCCGCTTTGCGCGGTGGTCTGGGAAGGGGACGAAGAAATCTCAGCCAATGCCACCATTCTGTTTGATCCGTCCATCGAGCATTTTTTGCATATTGAGAGCGTCATCGGCCTCGGCGGCTATCTCGCCACCAAGCTGATTAAACTCGCGGCCCCCGAATCCCAGCGCGGCCATGATATTTGGTAAAGCCAGCCGAGTGAACAACCTCTAAAAGCCTGTGTGCCGCCTCCACACAGGCTTTTTTTTCGTTTGCCGGCCGGCGCTTGCCTGGCTTGAAGGGCAGCCGCGCCCGCAGCTTAGGCTTGCTGCCGCAGTTTTTGGGCGGCAATTCTGCCGTCTTGGATTTCCAGCACCATGTCCACATCCCGGATGGTGTTTAAACGGTGGGCGATAATAAACGTGGTCCGGCCCTGCATAATGGTCTTCAACGCAGCCTGAATATACCCTTCCGTCCGGGTGTCAATGCTGCTGGTGGCTTCATCCAGCACCAAGATGGAGGGGTCAGCCAGGATAACCCGGGCAATGGCCAACAATTGCCGCTGTCCCTGACTTAAGTTACTGCCGTTTTCCGTCAGTTCGGTTTCATACCCCAGTGGGAAGCGCTCAATAAACCCGGCCGCATTGGCTTTGGCGGCTGCGGCCGCCACTTCCGTGTCGGATGCGTCCGGCCGGCCATAACGGATGTTATCCCGGATCGTCCCCGAGAACAGGTAGGTATCCTGCAGGACAATGCCGAACGCGCTGCGCACGCTGTCTCTGGTATAATCACGGATATCCCGCCCGTCAATATAAATGGTTCCGCCGGTAACGTCATAAAAACGGGTTAACAGATTGACGATGGTCGTCTTGCCGGCGCCGGTCGGGCCGATGAGGGCAATACTGCTGCCGGCGGCGGCTGTAAAACTAATAGCATGCAAAATTGGCCGGTCCGGCCGGTAGCCAAAGGAAACCCTGTCAAAGATCACTTCGCCCCGCGGCTTGTGCAGCACCGCCGCGCCGGGCGAATCCGGCGGTTCCTCGGCGGTATCCAGCAGTTCAAGGACCCGTTCGGCACCGGCGACGCCTGACTGGAGGGTATTAAAGGTATTGCCCAGGTCATTGAGCGGCCGGATAAACTGGCGGGAATAGCCAAGGAAACTGGCGATGACGCCGACGGTAATCCCCTGATTGACGGCCAGAATACCGCCGACGATGGCAATGGCGGCAAAACCCAGATTGCTGATAACATTCATAATCGGCATTAAAAATCCCGACCAGATTTGCGCCTTAAGCCCCACCTGGCAGAGCTGGTCATTAATCAGGTTGAATTCGGTAATGGCTTTGGCCTCATGATTATAGGCTTTAATCACTTCAATCCCGCTGATAGTTTCTTCAGCATGGGCATTGAGACGGCCTAACTGATCCTGCTGTTCTTTAAACAATTGTCCGGTCCGCCGGGAAATTGCCTTGGTCAGCAAAACCAACAGCGGCACCGTAATCATAGCAGCCAGCGTCAGGAGCGGACTCAGTCCCAGCATCATGACCAGTGAACCAACAAGTGCGATCGAGCCGCCCATCACCTGGCTGGCCGCTTGTGAAACCGTTGTACTCACAATATCAACGTCATTGGTAAAGCGGCTCATAACATCACCGTGGCCTTGGGTATCGATATATACCAACGGAACCTTCTGCAGCTTGGTAAACAGTTCCCGGCGCAGGACAGCCACCAGCCGCTGGGATACGCCTACAATCAGCCAGCCCTCCCCGGCAGACAGTGCAGCCGTGCCCAGATACACAGCCAGCAGCAAAAATATGAGCTGCT
>JAEZQV010000159.1 GCA_023441125.1 Bacillota bacterium | reverse complement strand
CAATTGTAATCCCCTCCCCATACCTCGTGGGTGTAACGGCGACTGTCAGCTAGGCAGTTCTCCTGACTTTTGGTTCATGGCGCATTCAAACCTTCCCAGGACCTCACATCCCAGTGGCATTCATCTTGAATTTGCTCCCCATTACAGTGGCGGGACCGCGCCGGTTTTGCACCGGACTTCCCTATTAAGCCCGTAGGGCACCTAACTCTGTTGTTATTTGATTGTGTAGAGCTCATGCAAGACAACTTCTTTATATCTTTGCATCTAATAAAAACTCCCGGCCGCAAGCGGCCGGGAGTGATACACAGTTGACTAAATGCAAAACCCCTGGTTGAAAAACCAGGAGCGAATTAGCCGGTTGCGCCATAAAAAAGCGCCTGCAGTAATCCCCTCCCCATACCTCGTGGGTGACAAACGGTGATCGTCAAATAGGCAGTTCTCCTGACTCCGGATCATGGCTCGCTTAAACCTTCCCAGAATTTTCATCCCAGTGGTATATCTTAAGCTTGCTCCCCGATACAGTGGCGGGACCGCGCCGGCCTTTAACCGGTCTTCCCTATTAAGCCGCAAGGGCACCTATTTCCAAAATTCAGTTATGATATAACTATATGTTATCTGGGAACAGATGTCAATACCTGTCCTGTTTATTACGCGCTGCGAGTCGGAAATGCCCGTAGCCTTGCAGGCGGGTTAACTTTTTGATAATGTAAAAAAAAAACAGGTCGAATGACCTGTGCCCACTGGCAAAATTTGAAAGGAGCGTTTTGAGAAAAATGGTATAAAATTAAAAACTCCCAACCGTTAAGATTGAGAGTTATTAACAGCAAGCTAAAATAAAACTCCTGGATAAACCAGGAGCGAATTAGCCAGATGCACCTTACAGGCGCGTACTGTAATCCCCTCCCCATACCTCGTGGGTAACAAACGGTGATTGTCAGCTAGGCAGTTCTCCTGGCTCCGGATCATAGCTTGCTTAACCCTTCCCAGGATCTTCATCCCAGTGGCATATCTTAAGCTTGCTCCCCGTTACAGTGGCGGGACCGCGCCGGCTTTTAACCGGACTTCCCTATTAAGCCCCGTAGGGCACCTAACTCGAATATTCAATTCACAATATTACGATAACACATCTGGTAAGCGTTGTCAATATACTTTATGCAAGCTAATGGCATTCATAACCGCAAAGCAGGCGGCCAGAAGGTGAGCCGGGACACTGTCAGTCCGCGGCGATTACCAGCCGCTGTCTGGGTGCTGCAGGTTCAGGCCAGATATAGCCAATTAATTTAAAATCATTTTCCAGGGAAGGATACGCCACTGTGGTTTGCACAGGTTGCTGGTGCGGACCGAGGGTTTCAAAACAGATACCCGTATCATTAACTTCCCGTATTATCCCCACCAGAGTTTTACCCGTCCGGTCAACAGCAATGATGATTGCGCCGGTTGCAGCGGCGGTTGCTGCCGTCGCCACGCGCCAGCCGTGCCGGGCGGCCAGTCCCGGCCAGTCTTGCGGCCGGCCCTGCCAGTCCATGCCCGGGGACGGCGCAAGTTTATCAAACTCTTTGGCGGCATACCCCTCCGGGGATGCTGCGGCCAAACCCTTGTACAAAGGGTCATCCGGGCAAGCGCCTCAGGCCAGGGCCGTGACAGAAGTCATAACAAGCAGGATAACAACAACAAGCAGACAATATCGTTTCATCGTGTGAGCCTCCTTTATGGACAAAAGCTGTTATTCGTAACCGGGATATACATAAGGGCGGGCCGGTTTGGCGACCGGTTTGGCGCCGGTAACCCTGATAACAGGAATGTTCCTGTCCTGCTCCTTGCCCAGGCGGATCGTGCCATGAATATTCAGCCAGGTATCGGCCGGATACCGGTCGATATTTTCATATTCGCACTGCACTCCGTAGGGGCTGGCGTCGGCAACGCAGCATACAATCACATAGCGGGCCAGGGCGATATGCGCGTCCGGCGCGACGGCATCCTTCATGACAAACCCGGTCATTTCAATTTCTTTGCCAACATAATCCTGGGGAAAATTATTGAGTTCAAACATCACTTCGGTGTAATTGATGTCATTTACCTGAATGAGCCCGGTCTTGGCCAGTTGCCCGGCCAGCGGCCGCGGGACATTTTGCCGGCCATAGGCATCGTCAATAATCAGGCGCGCGTTTAGTCCCTTATTGGCCGCAATGCTGGCATCCAGACCATTATTGGGCAGCAGGACGGCTGCCAGTAAGGTCAGCACAAAGGGCAGGCTGGAGGCTTTATGGCTGTGACCGCAGCCCTGGCCACAGCCACAGCCGCCCGACTGCGAAAAAATCCGGGCCGCCTGGGCCACGCTCATCGCCAGCAGCAGGCCGGCGGTCAGCTCAGTCAGTTTTTCGAAACGGGGATTAATAAATTTGGCTAATTCCCCGGTCTGGCTAAGCCAGGCCAGCAGCAGAAAGAAGCCTGCGAGCACCAGGGTCCGGATAACGGCGCTTACCGAAACAGACGGAGCTGTCATAGGCTAAACCCTCCCTCCAGCCAGAAATTAAACAGGTACGCACTCGCCCAGCACAACAGCCCGGTAAAGAGAATGAGCAAAATAACCAGACGAAACCGGAAGGTGTGAAATAACATAAAAGTATTCTTTAAATCGATCATAGGACCGAACGTCATGAAGGCCAGCAGAGAGGCAAGGCTAAAGGTGCCGCTGAAAGAAGCGGCAATGAACGCATCGGCGGTGGAACAGACTGAAACCAGGAAAGCAAAGCCCATCATCGTTGTTATGGATGAATAAGGATCTTTGCCGACGCTCGTGAGGACGGCGCCGGGGATGCAAGTCTGGGCGACGGCGCTGAGCAACGCGCCCAGAATCAGGTAACGACCCATTTCAAAGAATTCATCACAGGCGTCGGTCAGGACATGAAAGCAGCGGTCATACCAAACTGCGCGGGCGTGGCCGGGGTGCTGTTCGCAGCTGCCAGGCCGGCTGTGGTGCTGTAAGTCAAACGCCAGCCGCAGGCCGGGGCCGCGGCAGCAAAAGCTCAGACAAAGCGCTACGCCTGCGGCCACGGTGAATGCCATCACCAGCCGGTACCACATCACCGCCTGCGTATTAAAAGCGAATGCCGTGGCGGCGGCCACAACCGGATTAATAATGGGCGCAGCCAGCATAAAAGCAATGGCGGCCGGCATCGGCACCCCTTTGGCGATCAGCCGGCGGGTCACCGGTACGATCGCACAGTCACACACCGGGAAAAATATTCCGAGAAAACAGGCCGGCAAAATACTGTACAGCCTGTTCTTGGGCAGCAGGCGCCGGATGAGCTGTTCCGACACAAACTGGTTAATGAGCGCGGAAACAAAGACCCCGGTGAGAATAAACGGCAGGGCTTCAATAATGATACTCAAAAATATGATCTTTAAATTCAGGATGTCGTTCCAGCTCATATTGAGAATGGTAAACAAAATGTTTTTCAGTAAGCCGGCACCGTCCGCCATCCTATCACCCCCAGCAAATATTCCTTGATTGGTAAGCACCAGCAGCAACCTTACGTCTATAGTAATATAGTACTGGCCGTTGGCATTTATGCCTAAAATAAAGTATAATTGCAGGTAGTAATATTATTAAATGGGAGGATGCCAATTGGAAGAGTTTATAGCTGCCCTGCGCAGCCGTGGCTATAAAATTACGCCGCAACGCCGGGCCGTGATTGATGCGCTCCGCACCTGCGGGAAATTTACCACCGCCCAGCGGGTGCTGGAGCATGTCCGGGATAGCTTTCCCGATATGAGCCTGGATACCGTGTACCGGAATTTAAGCTTATTGACTGATTTAGGCTTAGTTCATGAAATAAATACCCGGCGGCGGGAAGGCAATATTTTTGAAATCTCCCTGTCGGAGCATCATCATCACCGGGTGTGCCTGGAGTGCGGCAAAGCCGAATGCCTGGATTTTTGCCCCATCCAGACCGACGAGGTAACCAAAGCCGAGAAAAACGGCTTTAAGGTTGCTTTTCATTCTCTGGAGTTTTACGGCTACTGTCAGGCGTGCCAGGGGGCTGATCCCAGGCGGCCGTAAGCTGCCGGGCTGTTTCGATCAGCTGCCGGTAATCCGGTGGCGCGTACTGTAAAAAAGACTGCAAATCCCGGCTGGCCTGTTGCCGTTCATTGACGGCTAGATAGCAAAGGGCGCGGCCGTAATAGGACAGGGCACTTTCCGGGGCAAGGGCGACGGCTTGATTGAAATCGTTCAATGCCGGCTGCCACTGCCCTTTTTTTATCTGGACAAACCCCCGGCCAACATACGCAGCCGCCAGCCGGGGATTTAGCGCCAGCGCCTGGCTAAAGTCGGCCAGGGCTTTGTCGAAATCGCCCCGGTCGAAGTACACCTGGCCACGGTTACTATAAGCAAAAGCAGAGCGCGGGTTTAGTTTCAAAGCCTGATTGTTCTGGACGAACGCGAGCGCCAGCTGGTCCTGGTCATAATGTGGCAGCAACTGCCCGGGAACCGCTTTTTGCGCCGCTTCCCCCCTTACCGGCTGCAGTGCGCCGGCTGCGGGCCGCTGCGCTGCGGCCGCACTTTGCGCGGGCGGCGGCAGCTGGGGCGGCCTTTTTTGTGCATCCGCCGGCAGCGCCGGCGGACTATCTGCCAGATCGGGTACAGCCGCGGCCGGCTCAATTGCGCTGCCAGGTGATGGCTCGCCGGCAACAGGTATCAATTCCATCGTCATGTATTCTTCGCTTACTGCCGCTGCCGCGCTGTCCTGCGTTATCGCCGCGCCCGCCCCGGACAATATCAGTCCGTGGATAACTATAGACAGTACCAAGGCGGTATGCCAATACCGGCTGCCCTGCATGTCGTCATCTCCCTACCGCCATCGTTTTCAGGCTGTATTATTGTCTACTCTCCCGCTGCGGTGGCCACAGCGATTTTACGTATCCCGGCCTTTTTGAGGGTGTCTAAGATGCGAATGACAGTACCGTATTCCGCCTGCCGGTCGCCGCGCAGCAAAAAAGCGGTTTCCGGGTCACGGACAAGTTCAGCCTGAACCTTGGGAATCAATAATTCAGGGGAGATTTCATCCTGCTTAAAGACAATCCTGCCGGCGGCGGTAACAGTAATCGGCACCAGCGGCGTTTGCCCGGTCTGGCCGGAGTCCGCCTGCGGCAGCATTACCGGAATGGTATTTTGCCCAACCATATAGAGCGTGCTCATCATAAAAAACACCAATAAAAAGAAGATGATGTCAATCATCGGAATGATCATGATTTGAGGTGAACGCTCAATTTTCAGTCTGGTAAACCTCATACAGTCCTCCCGGGAATCCTTTGCACTACCTGATTGGCGGCCTTCTCCATATCGGCGATGAGGGCATTGATCCGGTGAGAAAGATGACTGTGGGCGATGAGGGCCGCAATCGCTACCGTAAGGCCGGTGGCGGTTGCAATCAGGGCTTCGCCAACCCCGCCGGTAATAGCCAGCGGCTGCCCGCTTTTGAGGTTAAGCACACTGAAGGACATAATCATCCCTGTCACCGTGCCTAATAATCCCAGTAAGGGGGCCAGCGTAACAATGGTTTCCAGGTAATCCAGCCGGTATCGCAGCAGCGTGGCCACCGACGCCGCCACGCCGTCGAGAATCTGCGCCAATTGGGAACGGTCGGCAAAGGGCTGACGCAAGGCTTCGGCGACCATTTGCGCCGGGACTCCCCGGGAATTGTCGCAGATTTGTCCGGCTTTTTCCCAGTTGCCGGCTGCAAGCGGCTCAGCCAGCACAGTGAGCAGCGCGTTCACGTCCGTTCGGGAATTGCGCAGGTACAGGCTCCGCTCAATGGCGATGGTAATCACCAGGACAGAACAAAGCAATAACGGATACATGACCAACCCGCCTTTAGCAAACACCGTCATGCTATGACTAAAAAATTCCACAAAGTTCACCTCTATCAGGATAAGTAAAAGCAAGAAGAAGGCAACAGGCTGCATGCAGCAGCCTGTTTTCTAAGTAAAAGCCGATTAGTTTACAATGCCTAACGCATATTTCAGGTTAACAAGGTTCATTTGCATCTCAGTGATGTAATTTTGTCCCTGCGCAAGCTCGTCATCGGTTAACCCTTCGATGGGGTTTAACACTAACGTCTGCGCACCCGCTTCCGTTGCAATCACTTCAGATAGTTTAGGGTTGACCAGCGTCTCGAAAAAGATATACTTTATACCTTGGTTTTTAACGTATTGGATGGTTTCCGCCATTTTGGCGGCCGTAGGTTCGGCCTCGGGCGACAGCCCCATAATGGCAATTTGCTGGAGGCCGTACCGTTTGGCCAGATAGCCAAAGGCGGCGTGCGAAGTTACAATCTCGTTTGTTTTTCTGCCCTGCAGCCCTTCCACATATTGCTGATGAAGCGCACTCAACTGCTGTTTATAGGCTGCGGCATTATTTTTGTATTCGGCCTTATGAGCCGGGTCAGCGCCGGCAGCCGCTTGCTGGACAGCATCGACGATGGACAGCACGTTGACCGGGTCCAGCCAGATATGCGGATCAAGTTCACCAGCCTCTGCCGGACCGCCTTCCTCATCATACTGTGCCGGCAGCACCTGCACGGATTTGGCCGCATTGACCACCCGCTTGCCTGCCAGTACCGTATGCTGAATTTTGTCCACCCAGGCCTCCATGCCGGCACCATTGTAGATGAAAACATCACAATTCTGGATAGTAATCAGGTCGGCGGGCGACGGTTCCCAATCATGCGGTTCAACCCCGGCCGGCACTAACAGTTTCACATCGGCATTACCGCCTGTGACCTGTTTCGTAAAATCATACAAGGGGTATATGGTGGTAACAATCACCGGCTGAGCATGGCCGGCAGCCGAACATATCCCGACTGCCCAGGACATGGTCAGCAGCGCTAAACATAATACCATCACAATTTTCCTCATGTACCTAATCCCTCTCTTCTTAAATAGTAATAATACTATTTAGTTTGTTTATGTTTTATATTATATATGTTAAAAAATTCCTGTCAAGTAATTTTGCTTATTAATTCTTTACTTTGGCCGGCAAAATGTACCGGGACGGGCGGCTGGTCTGCAGCTGACGCCAGACAAAGGCAGTGACAAATAAGGCGACCGCTAGTAAGACAATGGTGCCGCCGGAGGCCACCTTTAAAAAAAACGAGGCCACTAACCCGCCAATCACGGCTGCTTCCGAAATGATCACGGCAAACAAAATGGTACTGCGGAAGCTGCGGGCGATTTGCAGGCTGGCGGCGACGGGAATGACCATCAAAGCCGATACCAACAGCACACCCACGATCCGCATGGCCACAGCCACCGTCAAAGCCGTGAGCACGGCCAGCACCATATTGATTTTCTTCACCGGCAGACCGCTCACTCCGGCTACTTCTTCATCAAAAGTCAAAAAAACCAATTCCTTGTACACAAACAGGAGTATGCCGATAACACTTACCGTCAGGCAGGCAATCACCGCAAGGTCCTGGCCGGTGACCGTCACAATGCTGCCAAACAAATAGCTCATCAAATTGACACTGCTGCTTTTGATCAGGCTGCTGAGCAAAATTGCCGTCGCCATGCCGGTGTAAAAGAAAATGGCTAAGATCATATCGGCAAAAGCCGGTCGTCTGGCCCGTAATTCTTCAATTCCCAGCGCGGCGGCCACGGTAAGGGCGGTGGCGCTGTATACCGGATAAATCCCCATAAACCAGCCGGCGGTTACCCCGGCAAAGGCAATATGTCCCAGACCGTCGCCAATCAGCGACTGCCGGCGCAAAATGAGAAAAATGCCGATGAGCGGGCAAATGATGCCGATCAGCATGCCGGACAGCAGCGCTCTGTGCATAAAATCATAAGCAAAGATACTAAGCATGGTGTGGTTCCCCCTGCACCGCCGCCAGGACAGCCCCGTTTACGGCCTGCTTATATGTTGCCGGACTAAAGCCCGCCGCATTGCCGTAGTATTGCAAGCCGTACTTAATATCCGCCACCTTATCGACATAATGCAAAACATGCTCTACGTCGTGGGCTACCATAATGACGGATAAACCTAACCTGGTATTCATATTTTTTAATAACGTATAGATTTCATCCTTGGCCCGGCTGTCAACGCCCGATGTGGCCTCATCCAAAACCAGCACGGCGGGCTCGGCCGCCAGCGCCCGGGCAATCAGCGTTCTTTGCAATTGGCCGCCGGACAGTTCGGCAATCATTTTGTTTTGATATTCCGACAACCCCACCCTGGCAATAACTTCATCCACCAGTTGGTAATCTCGCCGCTGTAGTCTGCTGCCAAGCCCGAGCGGCGCTACCCGCCCCATCGCCACCACTTCCCGTATGGTAGCGGGAAATACTCGGTTATGAACGGTCCCCTGGGGTATATAGCCTATTTTGGACCAGTTTTTAAACTGCCGGCAGGGTACTCCCAGCACCCGGATATCACCTGAGAGCGGCTGCAAAAGTCCGACACATAATTTGAGCAAGGTGGACTTGCCGGCCCCATTGGGGCCGACAACCGCCACAAATGCCCCGGCTTCCATTGCCAATGTGACGTTTGTCAGGACAGGGCTGCCCTCATAGTAAGAAAAGGTAACTTCATTAAATTCAAATACCGCTGTCATTTTTATTCTCCCTTACCTGTTTTTTTGGCACTCTGCGCAATATCCATACGCTGCCAAGGAATGATTGACCACTTTAAAGCCGTTACCGGCCAGCCGGACCGTATTGTCCGCCAACTCGGGGCAGCGTTCAATACACTCGATTTTACCGCAGGCCAAACAGACGGCATGCTGACGCGGCCCATCTGTAATCAGCTCATACATTGTCCGGTCACGCTTGGGATTGTTGATTTGACTTACAATTCCAAGTTCAATAAGCAGCTTCAAATTCCGGTATATGGTGTCCAAGCTTATGTGTTCATTGGCCGGCCGGACTTTCGCAAAAATTGACGCTGCATCTGTAAAACCGCCACATTCCAGCAAGGCATCGATTACCGCCCGGCGTTGCGCTGTCAGGCGATAGCCCCGCTCCTGTAGCGTACACACAATGTTATTCACGCGCGCACTCCTAAATAGTAATATTATTATTTGCAATTATAACTAATTATTCTTCCAACTGCAATATCTTACCAGCAGATTATTCCGGCTGAAATCAGGCCGCCGCCCAAGCCGAACTGACCAACGGTAGGCGGCGGCCAATATATTGAAGTGGCTGCCGAACCAAAGGAGATAAAAAAAATAAGAGACGGGTTCCGCAGAACCTGCCTCTTGAGACACCCTTCTTGTCGTAAGTGAACACATATGTTCAGGGCACACTATGGCTTACCCGCTAAGCCTTTATCAGTTTATAATACTTGCGTTTGTTGGCATACATGCGTTTATCGGCTTCCTGAATCAGGCCGCCCGCTGCCACCTCGCTGCTGTCGGCAGCGCCAATGCTTACGCTCAGCGCCAGTTCACCGTGTTCGCCTGCCGCTTTCCATGTTTTGATAGTATGCTGGATGCGCTTGATGACAATCCTGGCCCCTGCCAGTGACATGTCAGGCATTAAAACCACGATTTCATCGCCACCATAGCGAAACGCACAGTCATCGGCGCGAATGCTGCACTGAATAATCCGCGCTGTTTCTTTAATCAACAGGTCACCGGCCATATGTCCCTGCCGGTCGTTTACCGCTTTGAGACCGTTGATATCAATCATCAGCAGGGTGAGCGGCTGCATTTTCTTATCTGCCCGCCGGCAATAGTCAGCAAACAGCCTGTCAAACGAATGCCGGTTGAACAGTCCTGTCAGTTTGTCATACTCGGCCAGATACAGTATTTCTTCCTGCAGCCTGGTATTGTGGATAGCAACTGCAATTTGACCTGCCAGGGCTTCCAGCAATGCCAGGCGCTCGGTGTTATCCTCGCCCCGGCAGATCTTGTCGACATATAAGATGCCCAGCAGAGCATTTCTAAACAGCAGGGGAATGTAATACTGGTATAAATCGCCATCATTACTTATGACCAGGGTTTTTAAAGTGCTGCGCAATACCGGGATTACCCAGTCGCAATCGCCTGAACAAGCATCGGCAGGATTGCCTGGATACACCGCCGTAACAGCATCCTCATTGTCTGCGACAAGATAAATCCCGGCCTGATTGACTACCATACTTTTACTGATTATTTTTAACATGCTTTCGGTTATTTCCGCAATATTGAGCGTTGAGGTAATGACCTGGGCGGCCTGGTATAAAGCCGACTGGCGTTCCAGGGCGCTGTTTAAACTGCGCGTAAGCTGTTCCCTTTCGGTTACGTCGATAGTAACAAGCACTGTGCCGATAAAATTACCCTGCCCATCGGTTACCCGGGAATAGCGGTTCTCAATAAACCGGCCGTTCCGCCCCATAAGGCGATACCATTCGGTCTGTTCGCCGCTTTGCAGCTGCAGGAGTTTTTCTTCCAGGATGGTACGCCGGTGGGCAGGATAGTTTTCCAAAAAGTTCTTTCCGAATAAGGCGCCTGCCGGTAATTGCCGCATCTGCTCGGCATAGGAATTGCAAAACACAACCGTGTTATTCTTATCCAGACAAACACTTCCCAAATTGGATATATTGGCCATGTAGTGAATAACGCTGTCCGGCAGGACAACCGCCTGTGTCTCACTGGCTC
>JAEZQV010000358.1 GCA_023441125.1 Bacillota bacterium | reverse complement strand
GTGTACCCCCTTAGGCGATATAGATACTGCCGGTACTGATAACTTTCGTACAAAATCATGCAAATCCAGCCGATGGCGACACCGGCAGCCACCGCCGGCAGCCCGTAATAGCCGACAAACAAGTAGGACAGGATAACCCGCACGGGGATTTGCACCGCCGTTGCGGCCAAAGTTATGTCCATGCGGCCGAGCCCGCGGAAAAAGCCCTGAAATGAATTGCAAAAAGCCGGCAGAATATAAAATAGAGCCATGATTTTTAGATAGCCGGCACCAATTTCTATGGCGGACACCTCGCCTGCAGCCAGAAACAGCATTACCAGCGGCTGGGCGGCAAAGAAAACGAGACAGGCCAGCAGGCTGCAATAACTTATCCCCAGCAGCAGGGCATTTTTCATACCCTGACGAATGCGGTCAGGCCTTTTTGCGCCCCGGTTTTGGGAAGTAAAGGTTGTCAGGGCCAGTGCAAGGCTGTCGGTAGGGGCCAGAATAAACCCGTCAATCCTGGTGACGGCGTTATAGGCGGCAATTGCGTCGACGCCCAGCGGGTTTACCGCCCCCTGCAGAATAAAAATGCCTACATACAGAAAGGTCTGCTGCACCGCCGACACTGAACTGTAGCGGGCGGTTTGCGCCAGCAGCGCCATGTCTATTTTAAATTCCCGGACATGAATTCTGAGCAGGGGGACTTTGCAATAGATATACACTGCGCACAAAATAGCGGAAACGGCCTGGGATATCACTGTGGCATACGCGGCACCGCGTACGCCCAAGGCCAGAACTTTCACCAGTATAATACCCAGGCCAATATTAAGCAGGGACGAAAGAACTAGAAAAGCCAGCGGGGTTACGGAGTCGCCAATGGCGCTGAGCGATGAAGACAGTACATTATACAGAAAAGAAAAGACGAGGCCGGCAATGATGATTTTTAGATAAATCTCGGCCTGCGGCAGGATTTCAACAGGCGTTTTTATTAGCAGCAGCAGCGGTTTTGTGGCAGAAAAAGCACAAACTGAAATAAGGGCGGTAAAGATCAAGCCGCTTAGAATGGCCGTACTTTCCTGCCGTTTGACTTTGTCAGGCTGCGAGGCGCCGAAAAATTCAGACATGAGAATGGATGAGCCCAGCGTAATTCCGACCATCAGAAAGGTCAGGATATTCATGATCGGTGCGGCGGTGCCTACGGCGGCCAGCGCCGCTTTGCCGGCGAAATTGCCGACGATCACGGCCGCGGCGGCACTGTAAAGCTGCTGCAGCACATTGCCCAATAAGAGGGGGATGGCAAACAGCAGTATACGTCTGGTTGCATTGCCTTCCGTCATGTTTTGCATAGAAGACCTTCTTTTGATTATTAATAATCATTTATTTTATAATTAGATTATATATAATCAATATTACCTTGCCAGGCAATTGATGTCAATATTTTTCGCTGCAAGATTGACATAAGATTCAGCCTGCCCATACAATAAAAGGAAAGAGGTGATTATATGGGGGAAACTATCGAGCAGCGGGCCTACAAAGTGGAGCTTACCGGCAATGAAAAGACGGTTTTGGACTTTATGCTGAAGAATAAAAAGCAAGCCTGTTATCTTACCTCCAATGAAATTGCCGGACTGCTGGGTGTAAGCGCCTCTTCGGTAGTACGGCTTTCCAAAAAGCTTGGTTATGCCAACTATACAACCTTTAAAAAAATGTTTCAGCGCGAACAGGCTGAAGCGGACAATATACATACCGATGCGGAAATTCCCTATGAAAAAATCAGGCAATACGAAAATCTCAGCGACTCTGAACTGATAGCCGCCATCCGTCAGAATGTGCTGCGCAATATTACCCGGGATATCGCCCAGGACATTAATTCCCGCTTTATCGCCGCGGCTGAGATGATCTCCCAGGCCAAACGGGTGTTTATCGTTGGCTTTCGGGCCTGTGCCGGCTTTGCCGCTTCCTTTGGCGTTATGCTTTCCTGCATCCGCCCGGGCATCTTAGTCATCGGCAATCAGCAGCCGGTCGTCGACGGCCTGATTGATTTGACGGCTGCTGATGTCATGATTGCCATTGCTTTTAACCGCTACTCCAGTGATACTCTTTTTGCTACTGAGATGGCCAATGATGCGGGGTGCAAAGTGATCGCCATGACCGACAGCTACACAGCGCCCATCGCGCGGGCAGCGGAGACCATTATTATCAGCAATATGGCTAACCTGAGTTTTTTCAATTCTTATGCCAGTTTTACCATGAATATGGAAATCATAGTCGCCCTGGTCAGCAAGCGGAACAAAGAATTAAATGAAACCCGTCTCATGAAAATGGAAGAGTACCTGGAAAGGACCGGCCAATATTAAGAATGCCCCAACAGCGAACTGCAGCGGCTATTTACCAGCGGGCGCTCAACAAGTATTGAGCTGCCCTTTTTCATTTCAGCATAAAAGTTCTCTATAGTCTTCCCGGTTGGTGTGAAATAAGTCGCTTTCCGGACTCGTGATACAGCAAGTCTCGTTTATCTTTATAGATACGATGTTATTTGTGGCAGCCTGATGTGAATGGCCGTCCGGAAACTTCCGGACGGCCATTCACATGCTTTATTTACCGGTGATTTTTTTCAGTACATCGGGCGTGATATCCACGCCGCCGCAGACGACTTCATTTTTGCCGATGACAATGGACAGGCCTTTTTCTTTGGCGATCTCATTGGCGGCCGCCACCACTTTGTCTGAAATCGGTTTTAACAATTCCAGGCGCTTTTGCTCCACTCTTTGTCCGAGCAGCCGGTCGAGCTCCTGCTTTTCCTTATCGCTCAGCCCGGGTGCTTTGCTTTGAAATTCCTGCGAAGCCTTCTCCTGCTCTGTTTTCAGGGCGGCATTGGCTGTTGCCGTGTCCGGGTGCTGCTCAACCAGGTAAATGAAATCCACATAGCCTACCGGCCCAGCGGCGGCTGTCGGGGCTGCCTGCGCGCTACCCCAGGCAGAGAGGCAGAGGCACAGGGTCAATAGAAAGGGAGAAATTTGCTTACGCCATAAGGTAATCATGTATATCAGTCTCCTTGTTGCTGTGTTTGTGTTGAGGCAGGCGTGTTCTGTTTCAACACGCCTGCCGCCAGCAAGTGCCTGACGATGTCTTGCTGAGTGGCCCGCGACTAGACAAACCGTCGAGCGGCATAATCAGCCGCTTATTGATTTCGACCACCGGCTGGCCGGTATCGCTTTTGCGATGGGGCTGCAGTGTCCTAAGATCAATGCGGACAAGTTGGCCGGTGACGTGGACGGCGCTGACGCTGTCGGCAAGGCAATCGCATTGGCGGCGTTTAGGGTCAATCCGTCGTTTGCGGCGGTGACAGAAGCGTTGCGGTTTGACATTATTCCGCCTTGAAATTTTATTCTGCCCATACTTTGCGCATCAGGATAGGATATTCTTCTTTCAAATGGTTTAAAACCACGTTGATGACAGTATATAGCATCGATCCGTTCGTCTGTTCCGCTTCGCACAAAACACAGCAGTCCAGGCATAAGTCGCCGTCGGTAGTCGTGTAATACTTAAAGAGCTTGTACTGGCGGTTCAATTCATTAATGTATTCTAATATCACCTGCTTATTGTTATCTTTAAGCGCCTTTGGTGCGATTTGGATGCGCAACATACCGTAAATGCTGTCATCCAGGATGACCACAAGAGGAAGCCTCTGGCCTGCAATCTCCATATGCGAACGAAAGGCCATTGTATTGAGTTCGTCACTGATTTCTTCGGCGGTAAAACAGTCGATGTTACTTTCCTTCAGATATTCGTGAAATGTCTGGGCCCGCTTGTTCATTTTTACAACCATTCCTTTCACTTGTTATGCTATATTCTACATTTCTGTAAGTTGATTTTCGCCGTTCCCATCGGGCGGCTGCAGGATGAGTGGCTGGATTTGCGGCAAGCCGGCCTGACTTGCGTCCAGCAGATTGAACCGCTCATAATTGCCATAGGCTGTTGCTGGATCCCGAAGATACTGCCACAGCAGCCAGTTGTCCCGGCTCATTTGCTGCTGTATCTGGTCGTTCATTTCCGCCACGCCGCTGAAATGCTGTCTGTAAACGTCAAAATGATCTTTGCTGGAAAGCAGAATACCGTTGCTCTCTACGGTGTGGTCATCACGCAGGAAGTGGAGATACATCCAGGGATTGCGCAACTCCGGATTGTACCAGAAGTGGATATCGGCGCTGCTTAACGCCGGACTGCTGTTGCCGTATACTGTAACACTGGCGTTGTCGTTGCTGAAATGACCGGTATCGGTAATGCTGAGTCTGTCAAGATAAAATCGTTTGGTATCGACATGCACGTTAGCCTGTTTGGCCCAAAGCTCTTCAATCTTCAAGCCGTTTTGGGTTTTGATGTCACCGATCGTAAAGTATTCCATCGGTGTGTTGGGGTCAGCCGACTTCGGCGTAAAAAGCAGCATGCCGTCATAGCCCGGACGTTGGCTGATCTGGTCAATATCAATCCCGCTGCTGGTAATAATAATGTTTTTACCGGCCGTAATAGTAGGCACATGCAGGTCAGTGTCTTTAGTTTTCACGCGGATAATGACGGTTTCACCATCAATGCTGAACATGGTAATTTTGCCATCATCCGCGCCGACTGCGGCTCTTTTGCCGGCATAGACATTGCGGAGGTTGATATCACCCTTGACAGTCTGAATATTCAACGAATCGTTGACAGCCTTGACATCCCTACCGCTGATGTCGCCTGCGGTCGTTACCTGGATATCCACGTTCTGATTGGCCAGTACATCCCGGAAGGCGATGTTGCCGCTTGTCGCTGTCAAACTGGCATTTACGCCGGCAGCCACATCACCGGTCAGACTAATTGCACCCTTAGCGGTGCGCACAGTCAACGTGTCGTTCGTTGCTTGAATATTGCCGCCAGTAACACTGCCGCTTTGCAATGCTTCGATGCTCACCTGCCGGTTAGCGGTTATATCGGTAAACGCGATGTCGCCGTTTGCTGTTTGCAGTTTAGTGTCATTGCCTGCCGCAACCGTACCGGTCAGAGTAATGCCGCCGTTCCGGTTGGTTAGGCTGATATCTGTGCCCGCCGTTGTTTTGCCCAGGAGGATTTTTCCCTTGGCCGTTTCTACGGTCAGTGTGCCGATAGTCGCTTCAGCATTGTCACCGGTGATGTCACCTTGCTGAGTTACTTTGATGGTGCTATGTCGATTGGCAGTTATGCCGGTAAAGGTGATATTGCCTGCTGCTGTTTGCAGTTGAGCGTCTTGGCCTGCAACGACCGCACCAGTCAGTTCGATATTGCCTGCTTGCATCTGCACTATAGCATCATTGCCTGCCGTCATGCCGCTGGTCAGATTAATGTTGCCGGTTTCCGTCTGCAGCAGAGCATCATTGCCGGCCGTCACTGTTGTGGCCTGAATATCACCGGCCTTGGCGAACAGGCTGACATCAGTGCCGCCGGCGGCGGTACCAACTTTGATATTGCCTGCCTGGCTGTCCATGCTAAGCATGGTTCCTGCCTGGGTGGTAGTGATATCAATATCGCCCGTGGTCGTATCGACAGTTGCCGCGCCGCTCTTTGTTTGCAGGCTTGCGCCGCTGATGTCGCCGTCCTGGGTTATCTTGATGGCAACATTCCGATTAGCGGCTACATCGGCAAAGGTGATATTGCCGGTTGCCGTCTGCAATTTGGCATCTTGACCTGCGTTAGCAACGCCAGTCAGTTCGATGTCGCCATTCCGGTTAGTCAGGCTGATGTCTGTGCCTGCCGTTGTTTTGCCCAGGAGGATTTTTCCCTTGGCCG